>JBNKOV010000045.1:0-14470 GCA_050294955.1 Holophagae bacterium | reverse complement strand
CGCGGTAAGTGTGAACATTGTAGGGCTTGCAAAAGCTGAGGTTTCCGTTAAATGGAAGCCATCTTGGACCAAACCTACTAAGGGTTGTATTCTTCCTGCCTGTCTTTGAATATTGGTGAGGAGGATCACGTCTTTCATATTTAAGGCGTCATCGTCATTGAGATCCGCCCGTTCACTCTGCTGGTCGGATACCTGGCTGGTGAATAATAGAGATATGGAAATATCCAAGTCGGCTTGGTCCACGTCGCCATCTCCGTCGATGTCCCCGCGAAGCAGGGTTGGCGGAAGGACTCCTGATGGTGGGTTCCCATAGTCAATATCCCAAGTCAATTCTAGAAATTCAACGCCAGAGATCACATCTGAAAGGGGATCCGGCGTCAACGAGCAAACCGGCGTAGCGCCTGTGCCTTTCAGCAATAGAACGCCGTCGAGGATATTCAGAAAGCCATCATGATTCAGGTCACTTCGGCGGTCAGTCTGGTTTTGCACCGGCTTGCAAAATAAAAGGAGGAAATTGCTAATGTCAACATTTTCAGAATACACCTGGTCTGCATGGTCTGCTATGGATAATGCTTGGGGAGTTTTTAACACATACATGGCTCCCTTGAGGCTCTTTGATTGGAAAAATATAGCTGCTATTACCAGTGTTGGGAATATCATGTATTTGTGCATAGTGCTCCTCTAGATGTACCTGTTGGCGCTTTTTACGGTTTTTGGGGGGGGCGTAAGCTGAAGCGTCTTTTTGGGTTACAGAGAAAGGCGGGTCCTTTCATTTTCTTGTGGTAAATTTTAAGGAAAATAGGGCTTCTCATTGTCGAGTTTTGGTGAAATTAATTCCATATCTGAACTTGATGGATCATCTTTTTTGGCACTTCGTCCTTTCGACTTTCCGAGCCGCCCTTTTCCTTTCTCTGCCAACCCATGTATGGCTTCTTTTTATCTTGCTTTGACGAACAGAGATACCTATCTCCAATTACTCATGCGGAAAAACATCCCAAATCGGCTCAGGGAAAACTGTTTTTTTGGGGAAACGGTTTTTGGAATTTCGCGGTTTGCTTTAAAGCAACGTGGGAAAGCAAAGGCTTTCTTTCTCCTTTTTCTTCAGGTTGCTGATATCGCACTATTGGATAGCGGGTTATCCCGTTTTCACATGGGGGTTTTCAACGCCATTTTCATGCAGAATCGTTGTAGGCTGATGATTTTGGTCGCGGCGCTGAACATGGGATTTTTTAGAGGATTTCCCTATTCTGTGTAAGCTTGGCCCTGGCTTATCTAAGTTTTTCCTTGTTGTTGGCAAGCATGGATTTGACAAGTGAAAGGTCAAGCGGACTCTTATAAGTTTATTCCCAATTTGGAGTAAAGCCGACTTCCGTTTAATCTGGTTGGTCCCTGCTTTGCCAGGCTGGAATTTGCAGATCATCAGGCTTTCCGCCGAGGTTTTCCGGTTTCATATTGAGGTAGAATAGAATTTGAGCGGCCTGATGAATGGATGCCTTGACCTGTGGCGGTGTTCTTTTTCATGGTGCCTTCATTTTTGAGGTTTGGGGAAGCTTATGTGCTGGGCAATGATGTTGATCTTAGGTTCTGTTGTCAGTGGCGACGTTGAAGTTGTTCGGAACCCGCTTGGAGCAAGCAAAGGGCTTACGCTAATTCTGGATGAAGAAATGAGGGTTGAATCTAATGAGGATAGCAGTCATTACTACTGGCCAGGAGTGGGATTAACCCTGTCGGTCGGTCCCAGGCTCCACATTTTTCTCTCAGATAGTCGAGATGATCGGGTGTTGGAATTTAATGCAAATGGAGCGTTCGTTCGCACAGTGGCCGGGAAGGGGCCAGGTCCAGGGGAAATCAATGAGTTGATTGGTTTTCAGGTATTTGACGATGGGACCGCCGTCATGATGGACCTCCAGGGGCAAATCGCCCGCTTCCAATTCTTTGACGCCGAAATGAAGTATCAACGCATGATTAGCGCTCATCAAAAAAGCATCATGCCGCTTTATGCGATGTTTTCACCCGACCAGAAAATTATTTGCGGTCGTTATATTAATTTCGATCCCGAAAAAGGCCGCGTAATCCACAAATGGGGTGTCTTTAATCATCAGTTCGAGGGATTGCATGTTATGGCTGAGGGTTCGCTTCCCATGCCGAGGGCGGAACTCATCGGGAATTCAAGCGGATTGAAGTCTTTCATTTCAAAATATGTAAGCCTTTTCAAGCGTGTTGAGGGTTTCGGCGTGTTTGATAAAATGGGCCATGTATACACTGCGGCGGCGGATAAGTATGAGATCGTTAAATGGTCGCCTGGATTTGAGAAGCCGCTCTTGAAAATAACTAAAGAGTACAAACCTATTCCATATGGTGATGGGGATATGGATGGCGTCGTTGTTGAAACCTATAATGATTTTGTGGAAGAATTGCCCACGGAATTGAAGCAGCTGGCTACCGATTCTCTGCTGAGAAAAGCAATAGAAGAATCTGATATGGGGTTGACTAAAGTTCCTATATTTGGATTGATACCTGTTGAGAATACTCATTTTCTCGTAGTGCATGATCTAAAGTATGGAACGGGTTCAGCAACTGCTGATATTTTCACCGTCCGGGGCGAATTTGTTGGTTCGGTGAACACTGAAGGTTATGCTCTTCTAAACCCTCAAGGCGTGCCAAGAATGGTTTTTAAAGATGGTAAAGCTTTCACTATTCTCACAGATGAAGAAGGGGACAATGTCCTTGTTCGTTATAAGTATCGAATTGCAGCCAGATAGTAGGGTTGGCTTTCTGATTAGAGCTGCTGTCTCGCCAAGCTCAAGCCTTTGGCTCGGTCACCCATAGTATCTCAGAAGATTCCGCATTGCCCATTTAGCTACAATAAAATAGATAGGGAGCCTCAGACTGCCAAACTATCTATTAACGGGATCTTATTGGCAAAAAAGCTTCATGATCGTTGCACTCCGAATCTCATGACCCTTGGGCAATGGATTCCTTGGCGCCCTTTCCATTTTTGATGGCGAGCTTCCTCATTCAGGCAATGAGTGAATATCTGGTGTCTCGCCGGTCTCCATGGCGTTCGACCTTGCCTTCTACCATGAGTTCTTTTATTCTTACGTTCCAGGTAGATGCACTAATGCCTGTGAGGTTGATGATCTCGGACTTTTGAAGCGATTTCTTGGCCCTAGACAGCGCCCCCATGATTCGGGTTCGGCATTCTTCAGCCGACATTCGAGAAGATGTTCGCTTTTCTGGCTGCTTGAATAGGAACATGAGACTATGCGAGCCTCGGGCTCTCCGAATAGTGACGGGAATGCCTTCATTCTCGGCTATGTGAAGGAAGACTTTTCGTAGTCTATTTGGATTTTCATGAGCCTCCATATCAAAGTAGATATGGTTGCCAGAGGCCTTTCCCATGGCGTTTTTGAGAATCGTCTGATAAGAACGATACTCTACAGAAGAAATAGGCGGCCTTTTCTTTGGCTCTATTCTTAAATTTCCCATTTTTTTCACCCTTTCTTGGTCAAGCATATGTTTTATCACTATGCACATTCTAACGATGAATTACAAAACAATCAAGAGATTATAGAGAAAAAAATGTATGGACATGCTCTTCTAATACCATCAAATGAATTTAAATTGAACTAAAGAATCATTCATCAAACCCTTGATGAGGCACTATAGATAGACTTTTGAGGTACTGTTTCAGCTTAGTGTTCTACATGTCAAATCTATAGGTGTTTCTTTCCTTATTCAGATTGTTTCTGATAGTACTGCTAATTATTAAATTATAATTATATTTTAGACTATTTTGCTGATCTTGTGGTTCTACAGTTTCGTGCCACCATATCTTGTGTTTTACTGGATCGGTCCCAATGGCATGGGATCTTGCCTGTGTTTTCTATCCTGACTCTGCTTTCATGGGTGTGTTTTTTCACTCTGTTTTCCCCTATTTTCGCGGTTGTTGTGTGAGTGAGTTCGCCGGTTCCCCTGGCGTGGCGCGGCCTTTCAAAAAAAAATCCTGGCGGCGTTTGTTGCCCGGTATTTTTGGGGGAATGTCGTCTTGTCTGCCAATCTCAAGCGGAGATGGCGCGGCGATATGGGTTATGTTGTTGATACATCCCCTGTTTTTGCGTATAAAGAAGAGACAGCTCGTAGGTCTCGTGTAGATACGAGATTGTGTGGAGGGTTTTATGAAAGTTCAATCGGCAATGGAAACCAAGTTGAAGGACGCCTTCAGGCCTTTGTTTTTGGAAGTCATCAACGAGAGTGGGAACCATAATGTGCCGCCAGGCAGTGAATCTCATTTTAAGGTGTTGCTGGTTTCCGGTTCTTTCGACGGCAAAATGCCTGTAGCCAGGCATCGTATGGTAAACAAGGCTCTGGCCGACGAGTTAAACGGCGGGGTGCATGCCTTGACCATGAAGCTTATGACGCCTGCCCAATGGGAGGCGGCTGGTAGGAAAATTGAATCGGAATCGCCTCCTTGCGCTGGCGGTCATTGAACTTTGAAGATCAGAGCCGGGCAAGTGGGTTTCCTGTTTAAATCCAATGACTAACCTGTGCTCTCGCGCGGATTGATTGGGAGGTAGATAATGAACTGTCCCGTGTGCAAGACTCAAGAGTTGAAGCCTGTTGCCTTGAAAGCCAATTTAAGTGGAATGACTTGCCCTAGCTGTCTCGGACATTGGTTGAGGGAGTCGGATTACACTGCATGGTTGGAGGCCCGTGAAACCATACTCCCGGCAAAACCGGCAAGCGCTTCTGGGGATTTGCAGGCCCATGACGTTGCAACTGGAAAGATCTGTCCTACCTGCTCTCGAATCCTTGGCCGTTATGCCGTGGGACGTGAAACCGATTTTTCATTGGAGTCTTGCGCGGGTTGCGGCGGTGTCTGGTTTGACCGGAACGAATGGGAAATTCTAAGCGCAAGGGATCTGCATGATGAAATCCACATTATTTTTTGTGCTTCCTATCAGAGACAGTTGAGCCGGGAAGCATCCAGAAAGAAGATGGACGCCTTATTCCGTGAGCGCTTGGGCGATGCCAGCTATATGGAGATAAAGCGCATTCGCGCCTGGATGGACGAACATCCCCAAAAAGACATGTTGCTGGGCTTTCTCACCGACCCCGATCCATATCGGGCCAACTGAAGGATCTGTGCGGCAGGAAAGCCTTTGGTGGATCAGGCATGCCCTGCTATTGACGGAATTGCCAATCCAATCACCTACATGTACAATGGTAGTGGGCCACCGGATTTAATGGAGGCGCGAGCATCTTGGCAAACGGGCTGAATTGAGGGTTCGTATTAGCGTGCCTGTGGATTCGAGTTCCCTTGATGCTGCTCAGGGATGTTCTGTTTGTGCGAAGGGGATCCATGAATTTCTCAAACCATGCTGGCCGTATAATTTACAGGCATTTCCAACGTTGCATGAAAGGTCTGGAATTGTTTGTCTTATTTCTCCTCGTCTCAGGCGCTGGCATGGCAATTTGCGGAGAGATGAAGAATACCCGTTTTGTGCGGTTAACCCTGGAAGACGGTTTGTCTCAAGCCTCAGTACGGGCGATTCTGCAGGACCGCCAGGGCTTTATGTGGTTTGGAACCGAAGAGGGGCTAAACAGATACGATGGTCACCAGTTCAAGATCTACCTCCACGATTCGGAAAAAACCAACAGCATTTCCCACGATTGGATTTGGTCTCTTTTTGAAGACCAGGAGGGCAACCTCTGGGTGGGCACTGAGGGTGGTTTGAGCTTGTACCGTCCTCAGACCGACGATTTTCAGCAGTTTCTTAAAGGTACCATGTTGCCCGACGGCCTTGAGAACAAGAGAGTGCGCGTTGTGCGAGGCGATAAGGCGGGGCGGCTCTGGTTGGGAACTGAAGGGGGCGGTCTCAGTCGATTCGATCCAAAAACAGGCGCATTTTCCAGAGTTACCGGGCCGTTGGGGCCGCCTACCGACAGCCGTATTATGTGTATCTATCCGGATGGAGACGACCTCTGGATTGGTACGGGCAATCAAGGCTTATTTCGTTTAGATCAAAGTAGAAATGAGTTTTCCTGGTATAGCGTGAGACCCGAAAGTCCAGCCAAACTTTCCTCCAATCGCATTCGCTCCGTCAGCAAAGATGATGAGGGGAATCTATGGATTGGCGCTTTCGACGCAGGTGTTTGTCGGTTGAACCCGATCAGTGATGAGATTCAATATTTCAACCACGACCCCAAGGATCACAATAGTCTGCCTTCCGATTTAATACGCGCTATTTTCCAGGACGACAAAGGCGCGCTATGGATTGGCTCCAATAGGGGCTTGGCGCAATGGGACGGGGAAACCGGCGTCTTTTTCAACCATCGCCACGATCCGACGCAGCCATTTAGCCTCAGCCACAATTACATCATGAGCATTTACCAGGACCGGGGCGGGGTTCTTTGGGTGGGTTCCCGGGCCGGTTTGAACAAATGGAATACTGCAACTGATTCTTTTTCCCACTATTTCCACCGGCCGGATGCGCCGGAATCATTGAATCATAATACCGTCAACGCTTTTGAAGAGGATAAAGAGGGCAATATCTGGGTGGGCGCTGCTGCTGGTTTAAACTTGTTGGACACTGAAAAAGGCTCGTTTGTTCATTATGTTGCAGATCCAACAAAGCCAGGCAGTTTGAGCGACAACCGAATCATGAGCCTGCTTGTTGACAGGGACGGCGTGTTGTGGGTCGGCTCTTTTGGCAGTGGGATAGACCGTTTGAACAGGAATACGGGCGTTTTTGAGAATTTCAGACATAACCCGGAAGATGAGAGTAGCTTAAGTGGTAATGGCGTGACAACCATCCGGCAGGATGGCAAGGGCGTTGTCTGGGCTGGGGTTTACCAGGGGGGCATTAATCGGCAGAGACCTGGGGAGAAGGGCTTTACGCGATTTCGTCATATGCCTGGCAAGCCCACCAGCTTAAGCAACAATCGTGTTATTGCCGCTTATATTGACAGCTCCGACACCCTTTGGGTGGGGACCGAGGGCGGCGGTCTGAACCGTTTTGATCGAGACACTGAAACCTTTTCGGTTTATCGAGCGGACCCGGAGAATCCTCAGGGGTTGAGCAGTGACACGCCATGGGCGCTGTTGGAAGCGGCGGACGGAGTTTTTTGGATTGGAACTCAGAGCGGAGGTCTTAATCGTTGGGAGGTAGCTGATCGGGACGCTCGCCGTCCTGTTTTTCGGCGTTATGGTCGCAACGATGGTTTGCCCAGCAATGTGATTTACGCCATTCAAGAGGACGCGTCGGGCCGTTTATGGTTTACTACAAACAGTGGCCTTACCCGGTTTAATCCGAAGAAAGACGCTTTTAAAAATTTCGATGTCACCCACGGGCTTCAAAGCAATGATTTTGGATTTGCTTCTGGGTTCAAGGCAAAAAATGGGCGGATGTTTTTTGGCGGAAGCAGAGGCTTTAACAGCTTTTTTCCTGAGGAGGTAAAAGAAAATCCCAATGTACCTCAGGTTGTGCTTACCAATTTCACTAAATTGAGTAGGGAGCGGACGGAAAGCCTGTCGGTAAATCAAATAAAACGGCTCGATTTGACCCGTCAAGACTACATGGTGGTTTTCGAATTTGCAGCATTGGATTATGCGGCTCCAGAAAAAAACCGGTACCAATACAAGCTGGACAATTTCGATGAGGATTGGGTGGATCATGGGGCGCGTCGTCAGGCAACCTTCACCAACCTTGAGCCAGGAGATTATGTATTTCGGGTGAAAGCCAGTAATAACGACGGCAATTGGAACGAGGATGGCCTGGCAATTCCGATCACTATTCACGCTCCACCCTGGAAAACGCCTCTGGCCTATACGGCCTATTTCCTGTTTGTAATTCTGGTGTTTCTTGCTTATAACCGGTTTCATGCCGCAAGGTTGGCAAGGGCCGCTGAAGGCAAATTGCATTTGGAAGAGCTGGTCGCGGAGCGAACTCGGGAGTTGGATCGAAAGAACCACAAATTGGAGGCGCTGAACACCAAGCTCCAGGAAACAAGTTTAACCGATGCTTTGACTGGACTTTGGAATCGTAGATTTTTGGAAACTCGCATTCAGGAAGATATTGCGGCTGTGGATCGCAGATACGCCGCATGTGAAGCGGGATTCCCAGACCACGCAGATCTATTGTGTTTTCTGGTAGAGATTGATCAACTCCACGAGATTCACGATGTGTATGGCCATGCTGCAGGGGACCGAATTCTGGTTCAAATTTCTGAGATATTTCAGCGAATCGCTCGTAAAACGGATTCCGTGATTCACATGGATGGAGACGAGTTCATGGTTCAGTGCAGGCACTCAAGTCGCGAAGCGGGTCCTTACCTGGCCGAACGGATTCGGAGCGCTATAGAAAACCATTCATTCGATTTGGGAAGCGACCATCCAGAGATAACCTGTACAATTGGCTTGTGCGCTTACCCTCTTTCGCCGTACAAGCCGGACATGTTCACCTGGGATCAGGTGGTGGCATTGGCGGATCAGGCCCAGACTTTGGCCAAAAAAGCTGGTCGAAACGGTTGGGCGAGTCTGGGTATTGGAGATACGGAGAAGGCTCACGAACTGGCGGCTCAACTGAATCAGAGGCCGGAGAATCTGGTGCGCAAAGGCCTTCTAACCTTTCAGGGTTCCTTCACTCTTCCGGGCTAGGTTTGCATTTGCAAGGATTCAGCCTTCCAGGGCCATCATTTTATCGACACGGCGACCATGGCGGCCTCCTTCAAATGAGGCGTCCAGATAGGAGGATACCAGGCTTAGTGCGAGGTCTTGGCCAATCACCCGAGCGCCCATGCACAAGATGTTGGCGTTGTTGTGATTTCTGCACATTCGCGCTTCAAATTCCGTATGGCAGAGAGCAGCCCGAACGCCTTTCATTTTGTTGGCGGCGATGGAGATGCCAATGCCGGTGCCGCAAATGAGAATCCCTAGGGCATTCTCATCCTCAACCACCGCAGCGCCAACGGCTTGAGCGTAGTCCGGATAGTCCACCGAGTCCAGGGAGTGACATCCCTTGTCATCAACTTCATGGCCCTTTTCCTGCAGGAACGCTTTCACCTTCTCTTTAAGGTCGTATGCTGCGTGATCGCACCCGATAATTATGCGTTTCATGATTCCCCCTCGTGGCCTACCGCCCTTCTCCTGGGATTCTACCTTATTGCGTGATTTTCGTAAACAGGACGATCTGCTGAGGCCATTCAAACCCGTTCTCAAAAAAAAGCGCTTCCACCTTATCTGGAGGAAGCGCCTATTCCTGCTGGTTTTGGGCTAGGGGATTTAGGGACAATCATCTCCTGTCACGGTGTAGCTGAGCTTTGTTGATTTGGGGTTGTTCACCCAACCAACGGTGAATTGCTCGTCTGTATAGGCGCCGCAGTAAAGGGGATTGTCAGGTAAGATCGCGTCCCTCACCAAGCGCCCATTGTTGTCCGTGAGAAGGGGGACCCATTCGCCGTCCACCAATTCCACTAATGGATCGCCAGAGGATTCCCAGACGCCATTGCGCTTTCTCCAAACATATACGGGTTTGAAACGCTGGACCGGGTTGGTTATGATGGTCAGACTTACCTGGCCGCCCAATTGGAAAGGGCCTGCAGGTCGTGTAGCGGTAGGCGCTTGGACGCATAGAACTGTAAAGGATGTTGAGCTCGATTTTGGATTGCTGGAGGAGCCTACGGAAAAACGTTGGTAGGTGAAAGATCCACAACCCTCAACGTCTTCACCAATGGTAAGGCTGAAGTCCAAGACGCCTGAAGCGTCTGTGAACAAGGTCTGTCCATTGAGCGTTAATAGTTCGTTTTGAAGTTGTTGTGTGCCATTTAGATTCCTGGAAATATAAACTGGCTGATTAGGCTGGGCCGGGTTGGTCTCAATTCTCATGGACATGACCTCACCTGGCTCATAGTTCCCGTTTTCTCCATCCGTAAAGGTGGCTGTTGGCGGGTTGAACTGGCTCCCTACCGCGCTTCCTGTTGCAGAGGAGCTGTATGAACTGAATCCGTCATCATTGTAGGCTCTTACCCTGTAGGTGTAGACCGTGCCGATGGCGACGTTAGAGTCGATGTATTGTGTCGCGTTGCCAACCGGGATTTCTGTTGTTTGGCCATTTCCGGTTCTCATAATGGAGTAACCCAAGGCTCCGCTTGAACCTGGCCAGCTTAGGAAGATGGAGCCGGGGTAGTTGGGGTCGTTGTTGGTGGCTGTTATGTAAGCTGGAGCTAAGGGCGGATTTCCTTGACCGTTAACGGTGATTGGCGCAACGAAAATATTGTTGGTTTCGTCGCTCTCAACAACCTCTTCTCGACCGTCAACGACAAACAGGATGTAATAGGGTCCTGCAGGCGCATCGATGCTCACCTGGAAACTGGTGGCATAGGTGTCGTTTTCTTGAAGCCAGGGCGTGTATTTGCTGCCCAGTATGATGTCGCTGTCGCGGTTGAAGACTGGGTCAGGCGACAAGGCTACTTGAAAGTAGCTTTGGGCGGAGCCCGCCTGGCCAATATTTTGGGCTGTATAAGAAATATTGAGGCTATCGCCGCTGGTAACCGTTTGTGGCGGCTGGGTGTGGCTTTGCAGAATGAGATCTGGGAAAAGTGTCCTTTCGCCAACGCCGACTGCTTCCCAGGCCCGTGTGATTGCATTTTTTACAGTGGAGCCGTAATGCGCTGCAACAGTTTCGGTTGCATGCCTGGCGTCGCTAAATGTTGAGAAGCTTGTGAGGTAATGGGTGAATCCGGTGTAGAAAATCTGTCGGCTGATGTTTATTCCCAGCCCAGGAACTTCGGGTCCGGGATGCATCTGAGAGCGCGGGTGTATTCCGCCCTCGGTAGCGAGGTAGAAAGCGAGGCTGGAGATGCCCGAGCTATTATGACCATCTTCGTCGCCTACGCCGTTGTACCAGTAATCAATGCCGCATTCAAAACCGCCGTTGCAATTTGCGGTAGGATTGTTCATGTACCTTAGGGCGTCGCCTGAAATGGCCGGTGTGATGGTGTTCTCGCCTACGGTCCAATTGCCATTGCCATAGTAGAAGCCGACTGTTGCTCCCATCATGTCGGAAAAGGACTCGTTCAAGCCAGGGGCTTCTCCGGTCCGTGCAAAGCGAATGCTGCTGAAACTGACGCCATGAGTAATTTCATGGGCTACAATTTCCAAATCACAGCCGAAGGGCCCAAAATCCACGCCATTGCCGTCTCCAAATTCAAGCCATTGTATGCCTGTGCTGCTTGAAACAAAACGCGCATTCCCTGGGTTGGGATGGTGGACCACTGCTGGGAGAATCTTTCCGCTGCCTGTGAATCCGAATCGTCCAAAAACATGTTCGTAAAAGTTGAAGGTCTGGTCTATGTTGTAGTGGGTTTCAACAGCGATGCTGTCTGAGAACGTCTTGGTCTGACTGGCAACGAGGTAGTCCAAGCTTCCGAAATGGATTCTTGACAACAGGTCACTGTCTTCCAAATAATAAAGCCCTTGACCGGCGTGGTATTGAACATCTAGGCACCTTGTTTCACCCGAGCAGCCAACCCCATTTCCTTGATTCGGGTCGCATCCTGATCCAAAATTGGAAAAGTGATCTGTTTTGCGATTCGCCGTGATAATTTCACTTGTTGCGGCATCAATGAAAATCTGCCAATGCTCATCATCCTCATCGATCTGGTAGGCCAGTCTTAAGGGTTCTGTTGGGTAGATTACCATTTGGGCGTTGAGCTTTGACGTATCGGGGAACCAATCGGAAAGGACGCTAAACGCAGCCGATTCACCCATGAAAGATTGAGGCGGTGGCTGGTCATTAAACAGGACGGTTCTGCCTGTCCGGTAGGATTTGCTAGAACCGGGTTCCGTATGATCAATTACCTGTATTCCGAATACCGGGTATCCGTACCAGTATACTTGTTTGCGTTCGTGAGATACGCCGAAAAAATCAGTTTCGGGGGCGCCCATGCTTACATAGGTCACATTGGGGTTGTTGTCGCCCATTTCCGTAGAATAGGCGCTCCCCAAAGGATAAGTAACTGCGGGTATTTTGTTGGCGTAATATTCAAGGGGCTCATTGGATGGTTCTGGATTTTCTTCCGATTGACCAAAAGCCGTAGCGGTCCACAGCAAAACGACAAGAGATAAAAGGGGTATGGGTTTTCGCATGAAATGCAGTATTGTGCTCACTTCTTCCTCCGTGATGTTCAAAATTCTCTATTTTCTCCGGTCATATCGATGTACGACCTCTAGACATGCAAGAGAGCAGGCAATTCTCTCTGGTAGTCAATTGTACGTCTTTTTGACTTGCTTTGTTCGCTCTTTGTTGTGCCTTGAGTTGTCTTTAGGTGTGCGGTGAAAGTAGAAGTTACGTGTATTCAGTAGGAAGAATGAATCTGGGTATTTTATAGCAATTCGCCGAATTGAGAGGGTCTTTTAGGTTTGACCCTGTAGAGTCCTTTAATAAGGGCTAAATATCGAGATGCTGCCAGCTAAATATCTTTACTTTTGCTGTGGTGGCGTCCTCTATGCGTTAAAAATTCGTTTTTTGGTTTGAGTAAATAGAGTTTCAAGATCACCAGCGTGCAAAAGTAAGCCCTTCCAACTTCCTTTTGGAGAAAGTGACTGGCCATGACAATTGCATGGAGGTTTGGTGAGCGGGAACTTGTTTTGATATCGTTTTACCGAAAAATTATTCTGGTGCGAAAGTTAGAAAATAACACGCAAGTGGGTGTAGGGTGTTTCTACATTTTAAATAGGCTGTTTTTTGCATTGCAGTTTTGTATCTGAAGACTGTTAAAGGCAAGGTTGTGCATGTCGAAATATACCGGGGTTCGGATAACGGAATATGATACATTGGGCCACAGATTTACCCAGATTGAATACGCCCTTGTGCAGAGATGCTCCGTCTGGCGTGAGTATTTTCCTGCAATTATTCGTATAATATTCCGTAATGCGACGAATCATCAATTAATCCTGGAATGAGGTGAAGCATCATTTTCATACATCAATTTAGGGGGAAGGGCGCCTCATTCTTCAATTATGTAGGAGTCCATATAAATGATTGAGAAAACTGAATCTACCCAAAGCCCACTCATGCACGAAACCCTTGCGATGGCCAATGCGGTGGCATCTCGAGATACGACTATTCTTGTGGGTGGCGAAACCGGGACTGGCAAGAGCTATCTTGCCAGACTCATTCATCAGACCTCTATTCGTCGCCGGAAGCCCCTGATTTCTCTGAACTGCGCTGGCCTTAGCCAGGACCTTACCGAATCGGAACTTTTTGGCCATGAACGAGGCGCCTTCACCGGTGCGATGGAAAAGAAAATCGGGCTATTTGAAGCCGCTGTTGGCGGGACTTTATTCTTGGATGAAATTGGCGAAATGCCCAAAACGGTACAAGCTAAATTGCTCCGGGTGTTGGAGGAGAAGAAAATTCGCCCAGTTGGAGGAGTTCGGGAGATAAACGTCGATGTCAGGCTTATTGCGGCAACGAATCGAGATCTTGAAAAAGAAGTGGAAGCTGGTAGATTCAGAGAAGATCTCTATTATCGTCTTAACATCTTCACCCTGGAAGTTCCTCCCTTGCGCCTGAGAAAAGAGGATATTGGGGACCTTGCGCGAAAATTCTTAAGAGAGTTTGATGGGGAATCGCCGCCGCCAGTTCTTTCCTCAGCGGCAGAAGAGATTCTTCTTCAATACCACTGGCCAGGCAATATCCGTCAATTGCGGAATGTTATGGAGCGGGCTGCCATTTTGGCGGTTTCAAACGGAGCAATTCTACCCATGCATCTCTCTCGCTTGATCCATACTGAGAAAAAAAAATCGGGTCGACAAATACCAGCCTTTGGAAATCCTGGCATGTCCTTGGAAGAGTTGGAAAGATTGCACATTCAGCGGGTATTTCATTCTCATGGGGGAAATGTTCTTAGCACCGCTCGCTGTTTGGGCATATCACGAGCAACCCTCTACCGAAAGTTAAAAAAATATCGAATGGAGCCTACTTTTGTGTCAGATGCCATGCTGGAGGAGGTGACGAAATGAACTTGTCTGAAGCCCAGTTAGCCCTTTTTTAGGATATTGCTCCAAGCGCTTTTGATTTATCGGCATCTCCTAAAATGCCAGATCAAAAGGGGCCTTGTCAGTTCTTTCATTCTCCAATTTTTGTGTTGGTTGTTTCCCAAAAAGTTCATTGATGGTGGAACCGCCCTTCTCATTTAATCGAAATACATCTTGAGGGTTGATCAGGGTGTTTACGGGCTTCAGGGCACAAATTTATAGATCATCTTTGAATGAGCATGCCATTTGGTTTATTACTCGTAAATCTAAAATACAATTTGTATCCTCCAGTTGACGGAGTGATGCAAAAATTGGTTTTTCCATTAAGAATCATCAAGATTACAACCGATCCACGGAGGTCACCGCCCTCCCTCCCTATTTGATTGGAAACAAAAATCGATTCATGGCATGCTCTCACTAATTCTAAGA
>JBNKOV010000044.1:0-14481 GCA_050294955.1 Holophagae bacterium | reverse complement strand
AAGGCGCGGATATGCGGTTTTGCGATCTTCGGGAAGCCAATCTAAACGGTGCTCTTCTTGAAGGCGCCGATTTGCGGGAGGCCATTGGTTTACACCTCACGGCTCCAGTCCCACTCACCAATTTCATCAAACCTATCCGCATGGAAGTTACCGAAGAGTATGAGGAAGCCCAAAAAGATGGTTTTTTTCCCATAACCCATTGGGGCAAAACCTATGCGCTGGACGGTCATACCCTCTCGAGGGATTCGGGAGCATGGGAAGCGGTGAAAACGAAATTGGGAGACGCTATTTTCGGCGACAAGAAAACCTTCTCGGAAGTAAGACTTGTAAAACGCTACAAGCACTATTCTCAATGGGCCTATATGATCTCCAAAAAGGGTTTTGAGCGCATTGCAACCAGCGTGGGTTTAAAGGTCCAAAAAAAATAGTTAGGGGATTTGGCATTCTGGGTCAGAACCTACTTTTCATCCCCCAAACTACAGTTATTTTAGGGACATTGGTCGTTTACGGATTGGACAAGCTGAGCAATGGTGAAGTCTGGCCAGTCTGGATAGAGGGTAAACAAGTCAACATTCGTGCAGAAGGGGCATTGGGATTTCAGGATAGCGTTCTGAAGGCCAACGGTTACGAATTCGCTTCCGTTGTGAGTAATCCTCCGAAGATGGCCTACGCCGGTGTATTGTGGGGTCCAGGAATTACCATCTGTCGAGTACTCTATAGTTGCAGTTTTAGTGCAGGCCACCATCTGGTTTCCAATCCATACGACATCCACCATGTCTCTTATCGGGTTTGAATATATAAGGTTCCAATGATATCCGTCTGTGCTTTTCAGGGTGATGAGATCTCCAGCCTACAACGAACCAGGCATCGTCTGTTCTAACGGCGGCAGTGAGGTGGTCGCCTACGCCGGTAAGACCGGTGGGACGGTCCTCCCAGAACTCGCCGTCTACGCTGTAATAAAGATGTCCCGAATTGGCCGTGGCCAGGTAGAAACCATCAAACCAATATACCCGGTTGATGCTATGAGTTGTTGAGGGCGGGGTTTGAATTTCCCATGTCACGCCATCGGGACTGGTTATGATAGTTCCAAACCAACCTACTCCAACGAATTGGCCATTCCCCCAAGTTACGCTTTCCAAAGTTGGCGTAATGCCCGAGACTTGGGGAATATTTGCGGTTCTGGGAGTCCAGGTGGTCAGATCCTCGCTTGTGATAATTGTGGCATCGCCACCTACCACAACATAGCGCGAGCCGTTCCAGGCTATTTCCTTTAACCACTCGGTTACCCCAGTATTGAGGGCTGTCCAAACCTTTCCGTCTGGCGAGGTCATGATGTTGCCGCCTTGCCCTAATATGATGTATTGATTGTTGATCCATACAGCCGAATCGAAATAAAGTTCAAAATCGCCTCGCACTACTTCCCATCCTACGCTGTCCATACTGTAGGTGATAACACCACTATTGCCCACTGTTAATCCGCAACAATCGTTGGATGCGATCCCGTTCAGGTTCTTGGTGAGGCCCGGGACGGTTTGCTGGGTCCAGCTAGCGCCGTCGGGACTGGTAATAATAAGTCCTGAGTTTCCGACAGCTACCAGGGTAGAGCCGATTGATGTGATGGATTGAAGTCCGAAGAATCCGGAAGAAATCGTGTTCCACGCGATGGCGTCGGGGCTGGTGTATACAGTTCCATTGTAGGCAATGACGGTGTAAAAAGACCCGTTCCAATGGAGGTCTTGAAATTGGCTCCCCTGAAGCCGTAGGTCCCAGTTTTCCCCATCGATGCTGGTGTGGATTGAATTTCCTTGAACCAGGATGTAGTTGTCGGTTTTCATGAGTTTCTTGGCGATGTCGATGGTGGGGAGAGCGGAAGGGGACCAGCTAATACCATCCACACTGGCATAAATTTCGTGACTACCACCCACCAAGAATCGAGACCCATCCCAAAAAACGGACCACAAAGGGTCTGTTGTTCCCAGATCAATGGTTGTCCAACTTTCACCTTCATCGTCACTTACCAGGAGGGTTCCCTGGTTGCCGCTGGCCACGATGAGATTCTCGTTGCGATCTATGCCCTTGAGATAGTTCTTTTGGCCGGTCAAAAGGACTTCCCAATTTTCCCCATTCTCAGAGACCAGAGCATTCCCCGAGTCTGATACAGCGTACCATGCCCCCATTTTCCAGGTAACATGATTAAGTCTAAAAACAGGAGGTTTGTTGCTTGACCATTGCCATTCATCACACTGCGGTAAGCCAAAACCAAACACAATGGGCGCAAAAAGCAATAAGGCATAGGAAAGAGCCTTCATGATCTCCACCTCAAATAGAAGAATTCATTATTTCTTTTGCCATTCTCTCATGACTAACACTGTTTTGCTAGTAGTGTTTTTTTATTTATAGGCTCAAAAGGTGGTGGCGATTGGGCGCCTTTTTTCTAGAATATATGAAAGCTGTCTCGGTGAGATTTTAGAATGCTGTTAGAGAACCGTTTTATTTATAATCATTTATCAGTAGTATCGAATTCGAGAATTTGAGCGATTTGTGTTGCCTTTTGTTCGGTTCTGTATTAAGCTGGCCTTGGTTACGGTATCCCATCCAAATATCCAAGCGCGTATTCGCGCCTGATTCGCTATGCTTAAAGCGGTTTGCTTCACATTTGTTCGAAATTGTGGCTCTTGTTACTTTTTCCAATAATGAAAAGAAGTGGCCTCCTTGATCAGTGGATAATTGGGATAACCCTGCCTAAATTTAAAAATGGAGAATGACCATGGAAAAGGATAAAAAGCTCTCACTTTCTCAAATCAAAGTTCGGAGCTTTGTTTCTTCGGAAAAACAGCAGAAACTCATTGGCGGACACGTCTCACATTATGTTTGGTGTACTGCAATCAATTGTGGAAGCGCCAACCCCTGTTGAACCAAATGCTCTCACCAACCAATGAAAACAACTTACAAAAAAGCAAAAAGGAGAATGACGATGAAAATGGAAAAGAAGCTAACACTTGGAAATATTGAGGTTCGAAGCTTTATTCCTTCTGAAAAGCTGAAAAAGATCGTGGGCGGCCACTATTCAGAATTTCATTCATGCACTGGGATAAACTGCGGCAGCGCGAATCCGTGCTAATTCATTAGTGGATGTATTCCTGATTAAGGAATGCCACATCGAACGTGGGGGATGGGGGTTTGGTTGGTTTTTACCTGAACGGACGCCTGTCTCCCACGTCAACCTTTAGGGTGCAAAACCCTTGAGAAACTGCTCGATCATGTGGGGCGCGTCCTTTGGAATTGAGAACAAGTCGTGGTCGAACAACCATAGCTCCACCAGACCTGTGAAAAAAAACATAGTCATAAAGGCGGCATGTCGGGTATTGATGTTTTTGCGCATCAGACCCGTTTCCTGCATTTTGTTAAAGTCGTTGATAAACCTCTTGAGGAGAGCGCGTTTCATTGATCGTTGCTTTTTGAGCACCGGATCCAATTCCTCATGGTATTCTATTTTGAAGTTGATAAATTCATAAAAGGTTCGGAATTGTTCATCCGTTTCTAACTTGCCAAGCCACACAAGCAATTTTTCACCAATGTCCTCCAGGGAAGAAAAACTATTTTCCAAAAGCTCCTCTGTATGGACGCCGCTGCATTCATCAATATGGGCGGACAAGGCCTCAAAAAGGGCCACCTTGTCCTTGAAATGCCAATAGATTGCGCCGCGGCTAACCCCTGCGTCCTTTGCAATATCGTTGAGTGTTGATCTGACAAACCCCTTGGTGCTGAATACTTTTAGCGCCGATTGCAAAAGGCTGACCCTGGTTTTTTCTGTTTCCTCCCTGGTTTTTCTGACCATGTTAATCTCCCGTGTGATTTGGCGCCGGCTTCTCCGGCGCCGCTTGAATTAATTACCTGAAGGGGTGGGTTCTGGCGCCTCTGTTTTCGTGGCTTTGTTCTTGAAAAGCCCCATAAACCATTCATTGGCGCCCATAATGACTACGAAAAAGACGGGTACAAACACAACCAGCAAGCCCGTTGCGCTGATCATCCCTCCAAAGACCGCCGTGCCAATCGCCTGGCGACCTGCGGAGCCAGCCCCTTGAGCAATAACCAGTGGAAAGACCCCCAGTATGAAGGTTGCAGCGGTCATGAGGATGGGCCTGAATCGCAGGCGAGCCGCTTCCAAGGCGGATGTGGTCAGCGACATGCCCGTTTCTCGTTCGGTTCGAGCGAATTCCGCAATGAGAATGGCGGTCTTACAGGCCAGGGCAACCAAGAGAATAATCCCGATTTGGGTGTAGACGTTGATGTCTAGACCTTTGATCAATACCGCAATTCCAGCGCCTGCGAGAGACAACGGTGTGGAAAGGATCACGGTCAAGGGCAGGAACCAGCTTTCGTATTGAGCCGCCAGAACCAGGTAGATCATGACAATGGCTAACAAGAAAATGAATCCAGTTTGGCCTTCACTCACTTTTTCCTGATGGGTTATTCCAGTCCAAATCAACCGCATATTGGGCGGAAGCACAGCGGCTGCTTCTTCCTCTAAAGCGACTAATGCTTGCGACGAGCTGTAGCCCATTGCGGGAGAGCCGCTGAGCGAGGAAGATGGAAAGAGGTTATAGCGGGGAACTAACTGTGGTCCTACTGTTTCCCGAATCTTCACAAAGGACCCGAGTGACGCCATGTCTCCCTTGCCGTTGCGCACCTGAAGGCGGGTGATGTCGTCCGAATGGGATCGGAATTTCTGGTCTGCTTGAACTCGAACCTGATAGGTGCGTCCGAATTTGTTGAAATCGTTGACGTAAAAAGACCCGAAATTAGCCTGAAGGGTTTCATAGACCGTGTTTAAGGATACATCCATGGCCTTGGCGTGATCTCGGTCAACGTCAATGGATATACGAGGCACATTGGCCCTGAAGGTGCTGAAAACCTGTTGGAGTTCCGGGCGTTGGTTTGCTGCGGCCATGAGCGCCCAGGTTGCGTTTTGCAGGTCTGTAAGGTCTCTGCTTCCCGAGGTATCCTGTATTTGAGCTTGAAAACCTTCTGCATTGCCCAGACCCATGATTGCGGGTGGCGCAAAGGCAAAAACCATGGCGTCATTCACACTTCCGGCAACTCCCCAGAGTTGGCCCAACATGGCGTCAATGCTCTGGCCTTTTTCCAGTCGTTCCTCCCAAGAATCCAGGATTACAAAAACGGCTGCCGCGTTAGACGCTGCCGCATTGTCAAATAAAGAGTAACCTGGAAGGGAAACCCAGTTTTTGACTCCCGGCAATTCCGCTAATTTACCGTTAATCTCTTCAACAACCGCGTTGGTCCTTTCCCGAGACGCAGCGTCTGGAAGCTGGATGCTGAGCATCAGGTAACCCTGATCCTCCACTGGAAGGAAACTGTTGGGGATATTGGTGATTAATTTAAAAGAGGCAAAAGCCAAAAGGCCAAAAACGACCAGTGTGACAAACTTCCCCTTAATGGCAGCTTTCACTGTGCTTCGGTAAAGGCCTTCACCCCCGGAGAATAACCGGTCCCACGCTCTGCCCATAACGTTCTGGTTCTTTTTGGTTGGTCGCAGTAAAATTCCTGCTAATGCAGGGCTTAGTGTGAGTGCATTGATTGTGCTGAACACGGTTGCAGTCGCAACTGTGAAGGCAAATTGCGAGAATAGGGTGCCTGCTATGCCGCCGGTAAAAGCCGTTGGGATGAAAACAACCAACAAAACCAGACTGGTTGCGATAATCGGGCCAGTAACCTGGGTCATGGCTTTTATAGCGGCGTCCCTTCGGGCCAGGCCTTCGTCATCTATGATTCGGATCGTGTTTTCCACTACCACGATGGCGTCGTCAACCACGACCCCGATTGCGAGAACCAGGCCGAATAAAGAAACGGTGTTTATGCTCACCCCAAGAAAGGACATGGCTGCAAAGGTGCCAATAAGAGACACGGGGATCGTGATGGCGGGGATGAGTGTAGCACGCCAGTCTTTGAGGAAGATCAGCGTTGTTAGGAAAACCAAAATCACAGCAATTAAAAGGGTTGTTACAACTTCCTCAATAGACGCCGCAACGAATTTTGTGGTGTCGAATGGGATTTCGTAACTGATGCCAGCAGGAAAGTTTTCTGACAGGGTTTTCATGCGCTCCTGAACACGACCGCTGACGGCCAGCGCATTCGCGCCCGGTTCTAGAAACACGGCAATTGCAGCGCTGGGTCTTCCATTGATTTGGCTTGAAATATCATAAGTCTCAGCGCCAAGCTCCACCCTTGCTACGTCTTTCAATCTCACGATTCGGTTGCCAGGCAGGGATTTGACTATGATATCTTCAAATTGCTCTACTTCAGACAAGCGCCCAACCGCGTTTACGGCGAATTGAAAGGTCTGTCCTTGGGGACTGGGAGCTTGACCGAGTTGTCCAGCCGCCACCTGAACGTTCTGCTCACGAATGGCGGCAATGACATCGCTTGTAGTGAGGTTTCTGGACATGAGCTTATTGGGATCCAACCACACTCGCATGCTATAGTCGCTTCCCCCAAAAACCATGATGCTTCCCACGCCCTCAAGGCGAGTCAATTCATCTTTTAGCTTGAGATTGGCGTAGTTGCCCAGAAAGAGCTGGTCCACATTTTCACTTATTGAGCTGAGGGATGCAAACAGTACAATGTTCGTGGAGACCTTGTTTGTAATAAGTCCTGTTCTTTGAACTTCCTCGGGCAACTGTCCGTTTGCCTGGGCTACTCTGTTCTGCACCTGAACCAGGGCCTGGTCAAGATCAACGCCTACCTGGAAGGTTACCGTCAAGGTGTAGCTTCCGTCATTGGCGCAAACCGATGACATGTAGAGCATGTCTTCCACGCCGTTTATCTGCTCTTCAATGGGTTGCGCCATGGTGGTGGCCACCACTGAAGCGGATGCGCCAGGATAGAAGCCTTGGACCTGAATGGTGGGCGGCGCTATTTCAGGGTATTGCGCTACGGGTAGATTGCGCAAACTGATGAGACCTGCAATGATGATGACAATTGAAATCACCAGCGCAAAGATTGGGCGGGTTATGAAAAAACGACTCATTGGAATCCTCCCGCTTTTTCACTGCCAGGCCCAGTACTGTTGGTATTCATCTCAACGGTTACTTCCATCCCTGGTTGGAGCATTTGACCACCCTTTACAACGACTCTGTCTGTAGGCGCCAAACCCTCTACAATCACTCTTTGACCACCAACAGCGTGGCCGATGGAAACCGGTTTGAAAACAGCTTTGTCCTTCTCGTCTATTATTATAAGGAATCTACCCGCCTGGTTGATGCCCAGAGCGGCTTCCGGCGTTAACAATGCGTTTTCCAATTCTCGGACGGGAACGCGGATCCGCGCATAAAGTCCTGGAAGGAGCTTGCGATCTCTATTTTGGAACACAGCTCTGGCCTGAATGGTTCCGGTATTGGGATCGACCTGGTTGTCGATGTAGTCTATAACACCCTGAAAAGGATGAAGATCGTTGTTGGAGAGACCCATCATGACTTTGGGCTTGATTTCACTTAAATTCTCATTTGATAATTGTTCGGTAAACTTTAATAGTTCGCCTTCGCTTAGGGTGAAATAAACGTAGATTGGGTCGTCTGAAATGAGGGTGGCCAGCGTCGGGTTCTGGCCCGAACTTATGAGATTGCCAACATCCACCATTCTACGGCTTATTCTTCCACTAATGGGAGCAGTCACTCTGGTGTAACTCAGGTCGAGGAGGGCGCGGTCAACCTGGGCCTGGGCGGCGTCAACAGATGCTTTGGCAAGATTTAATTGAGCCTGAGCTTCTTCCACGGCCAACTCGCTTACTGCTTTATCTGATAGCGCGGCATGTCGTCTGGTGTAGACCTTTTCCGCCAAATTCTTCTCCGCAATCCGCGAGGCGAGAGCTGCCCTGGCTTCCATTAAGGATGCTTCATAAGGCTTGGGATCAATTACAAAAAGGAGGTCGCCTTCATTTACCGCTTCTCCATCTTGGAAATGAATTTCAGTGAGGTAGCCTTCCGCTTGGGCTTTTATTTCGATGGTTTTCAGGGCCTGTGTTTTTCCCGTTACGTCAAGAAACTCAGTTACTGTTTTCTGTTTTGGATGCTCCGCGACGACCACAGGCTTCTGGGGGGCCATTGGGGGCGGGGCTTGTTTGCTGTCGCA
Source organism: Holophagae bacterium (assembly GCA_050294955.1). Lineage (GTDB taxonomy): Bacteria > Acidobacteriota > Holophagae > Acanthopleuribacterales > Acanthopleuribacteraceae > JBNKOV01. The sequence goes on along the minus strand of JBNKOV010000044.1, from coordinate 6,333 downwards.
TGCCAAAAAGAAAAATGGAATGGATAATGCGACGAATTGGGGGATGCGGTCTTTTAGGGCTTTCATTCGGTGTCTCCTACTATCACGGGGGAGGTATTTGGGGCAATAATTTCATGGTTTTCAGGATCCCAGCCGCCTCCAAGCGCCTGGTACAAGCGAACGAGGCCGGCTGCATGATCTCCTTTAGTCTGCACAAGCCTGTCTTCTATTTCCAACTGTCGGCGGTTGGCGTCAAGGACATTTTGAAAATCCACCAGACCTTCTTTATAAAGGCTGTTTGCAGCTTTCACGGTGCTTTGAGCTGCTGTAAGAGCCTGTCCTAAAAGGTTTAACTGCTTTTTCTGTTCCACATAAAACGCCATGGCGGTTTCCACCTCTGAGAGGGCCTGGATAACGGTTTTCTCATAAGTATAGAGAGCCTGATTTGTTCGGGCGTCCTCTACCTTGATCATGTTCCGCAACCGTCCTCCGTTAAACAGCTTTTGGAGAGATGAAATGCCGAAACTCCAGATGCCGCTTCCTGAATCCAGTAGATCGCTGCTGTCCAGGGCTTGCAGGCCAATTAAGGCTGATATGGAGAGATTGGGGTAAAGATTTGCATGTGCAATGCCCAGGCGCGCAGTTTGCGCCGCGAGCTGGCGTTCTGATCTTCTTATATCGGGTCTTTGCCTGAGGAGATCGACGGGGACGGCTGAAACCACGTGAGCGGGTGGTGTGGGCAACGCTGCCAATTCTGGCCGGGGCATTTGCTCCGGCGTTTTTCCCAGTAATACGGCTAATTGGTTGAGGGACTGAGATTGGAGGGCTCTCAATGCCGGAATTTCAGCTCTGGCGGAGGCATATAGCCTCTCTGCCTGTGTTACTTCTAATTGATCGGCAAGGCCATGTTTAAAACGGGCTTTGGCCAGGTCGAGGCTCTGTTGTTGGGCCTCCAGGTTTTCTTCAAGTATGGCCTGTCTGGTCTGCAAGGTTCTTAATTCAAGGTAGGCGTATGCGACATTTGCATACAGGCTGGTGAGAACGTCGGTGTAATTCTCCTCTTCGGCCTGGTAGTCAGCTTCAGCGGCTTGAATGGTGCGTTTAATACGACCAAACAGGTCCACCTCCCAAGATAGACGACCGTCCAGTTGGAAGTCGCTGTAAGTGGCTCCTGCGCCTATGAATCCATTTTCGGAGACCCCTTGACGGCTCGCATTAAAGCCAACGCCAATTTCCGGCATTTTTTGGCCGGTGGCTATGGCTTGCAATGCACTGTATTCTTGGAGCCGGGCATAAGCTATTTTTAAATCGGGATTGTGTTCAGCGGACTGATTGATTAAATCTTCCAGTATGGGATCGTTAAAAACCGTCCACCATCTGGCTACGCTTGCGGCCTGTGTTTTGGTGGCCAGGTTTTCGCCATTCCATTGATGAGGGGCCGTGACCTGCGGCGCTTTGTACTCCGGTCCAACGGTACAAGATGTGATGGTGACGCCCAGAAGGAGCAGTAGAGAAACGATGTAAGAGGGAACAGGCATAAATATCACCTTGGGGGTAGTCTTCAGAAACATACATGCATGAATGTTTCTAGTGGGGTAATATACATGCATGCGTGTATGTATGCAAGCGAAAAGAACGAATGCACGGTGTTTTTATTGAAGTCGTTTTGCGGAGGTGGTTCGGAAATAGCTAGATAAAAACATGTTGAGAGGAATATAAAAGAAAAGGAGCCAAAACAAAAAAAAGCCGAATGCGGGATACCCACATTCGGCTCTTGTGATTATGCCGTTAAGAATTAGTTGGCTTTGACGCCAATAACGGTAATGGTGACTTCATCCGTGTCGGCATTGCCATAGGGGTCTTGAACCGTGAGACGGAAGACATAGTTGCCGCCGGTGGCGGTGAAGGTGGGATTAACGGTGTCGGCTCCTGACAGTGAAACTGCAGCGCCAGCGACTTGGGTCCAGCTATAGGTGAGCGGATCGCCGTCGGGATCGAAAGAGGCGGAGCCGTCAAGAGTGACATTCACAGGGAAGTTGTGGAGTTGGTCCGGACCGGCGTTTGCGACGGGGGGCAGGCCCTCGCCAGGAAGCACGGTAACGGTAACTTCAGCAGTTTTGGTTCCTGCGGCATTGGTGGCCGTTAAAGTGTAGGTTGTGGTGTCAAGGGGACTTACAACTACTACGCCATTGTTTTGAACGCGGCCAAGACCAGAAATAGTGACTTCCTCAGCTTCGCGAGTCGCCCAGTTCAAGGTTGTAACTTGACCTTGTTCTATGGTGTCAGGCAATGCGGTGAAGAAATCGATTTCAGGTTCTGGTTGGGTCACAGTTACGGTAATGGTCTGGCTAATGCTGCCAGCTTCGTTGGTTACCGTAAGGGTGTAGTCTGTGGTGACCATAGGTTCAACCAGCAGATCGCCAGAAGCCAGAATGGGTCCGAAACCAGAAAGCTCTACCAGGTCGCCATAGAGGGTGGACCAGGTGATGGTGGTGGTTTCGCCAGGTCTGATGGTCGATGGAATTGCGCTAAAGAAGTGAATCTCTGGTTGTGGAATCACGATGGGATGGACAATCAGAGTGATGTCTTTAGAAATGCTCCCGCGCTCATTGGTGGCGGTGAGAGTGTAGGTGGTGGTTTCAGTCGGTGTTACGATGAATGTACCGGTTCTGGGAACCTCGCCAACGCCGGATAAGGTCACAGTTGTGGCGCCAGTGGTTTCCCAAGCAAGATTGGAAATCTCGCCTTCGTTGATTTCAGCAGGTGTTGCAACGAAGGAGATGATTTCAGCAGGCGCGGCTTCCATGGCGATGGTAACCGTGTCTCTGCCAGTCTCGCCTACAGTGTCGGTGACAGCCAACTCGAAAGTATAAGTGTAGCCAGCAGCGCCGGTGAAGGATGCGATGGCGCTGGTAGCGTTGGTAATGGCTACGGAAGGACCAGATACCTGAGTCCAACGGTAAGTGAGCGCGTCGCCGTCGGCATCATTGGAACCGGAACCGTTCAACTCAACTACGCCAGAAGGTACGTTTGTTCTTGAGGGGCCAGCTTCCGCAGTAGGAGCAATGTTGCCCTTGCGAACCACCCGAGTCAACAATTCATAACGCACTCTGGGAATTTGAACTGGCGTGAGGTGGTCTGCGCGACCATAAGGAGCCCGAGTCCAGGAACCGAACTTGAGGCCTGTCATGTAGCGCAGGCTGTCGTCATCATCTCTGAGCAGTGAGTCGTTAAGTTGCAGGTCGATGTACCAGACCAGATTTTCTTTAACGCCTACGTCCAGATTCAGACCTGCTGTCAGATCTGCGCTGGTTTCTCCGTCAATAGCGCCTGCGTGGCCGGTGAGACCTACGCGCTCAGTGAAGTTGGCGCCGAAATTAAGGCCGTATTGAACTGGGACGTTCACATAGGTCTGTCTGTAGAGGGAACCGCCGATGGGCGTTTCCGCCAGGATATCGCCGTCAGCAAAAGGGATGGTGCCGTATACGCCGATTTTCCCGCCTTCCAGCAGGAAATCCGCCATCAAAGAGCCCTGGCCGATTCTGGCTGTTTCCATCTGGTCGATGCTTACCCAACGATAGGATCCGGCTGCAGCCACTTTGAAAGCGCCTTCGCCGTAGATGAAGGCTGCGTCAATTTGACCATCTTCGTGGCCTTCGTAATAGTTCCAATCGCCCTGGGCCTGCAATGCGAATTTATCGCCAACGGGCTTGAAATACTGACCGCGAATCTGGCCAGTAAAATCGCCTTCATCATCTGCGCCAACAGCGAAGTTTACGCCGGAATAGGTTCCGAGTTTGATATGCTTGGACATATGGGCCGTCTGGGGGCCGGTGTGAGGCGCGAGCGCCCTGTTTTCCAACGCATCCAATCTTTTTCCAAGATCGTCCGCCATGGCTTTGTGTTGTGCTTCCAGATCGGTTAATTTTTGGAGCAATCGATCTTGGCCTTTCATCGCCTTTTCGCCAAGGGCAACCATTTGAGGCGCAACACGGTCGCCAAAGAATAATTCGATCAGGCGACGGTAAGACACCTTTTGACGAGATCCGTTTACGTTCTCGTACAACATGAGGGCCACATGGCGATTCTGGAATCGACCCTCTCTTGTTGCATTGTCTTTCGTTCTGGCTATGCCTTCGCCATTGGTGGTGATCTGGCTTTCACTAACGCCTTTGCTCACCAGATAAGCCTTGACGCTATTTGCGCGTTTGAGGCTCAGTCTCTTGTTGTATTCCGCTGATCCGAGAGAATCGGTGTAACCCAATGCTTCCAGTTCCAGATTTGCATTTTTGCCCATTACTTCCGCAAGCAGGTCCAAGCCTTGGAAACCATCGACTACAACCGCTGAATTGAGGGGGAAGTTAATGTCTTCCAAATCATCTGACGCCGCTCGGGCGAATGGGAGTCCAAGAAGGAAACCCAAAATAAACAAGCTTCTTAACATATGAATAGTGCCTCTCTCAAAAAAATGAATCCATTAACCGGAGCATTGTACCAAAGAAACGCTAGGAAATATAGCCCTAAATGGAATAAATGTACAAAAAAGACGCCACAAGATATAGTGGTTCTCCCTAGAAAAACCACAAAATATTCATCTGACTGTCTTTTGGCGCATGGTAGAAAAAGGGAGTCTCCCGAAGACGTCTTGCGCCTCTTGGAAGGCTCCCTTTTTGCCATGCGGTTGCCGTTGTTAGGATAAACCTGGCCTTCTTCTCATGAAGTAGAGCGCGCAAATGGTTATAAAGCCGACAAACACCAACAGTCCCCATTCGCCCAGGGTTGGCGTCGCCACGCTGTTGACCTTTGAGGTTTCCTCTGCAATTACCGGCACAGCGAGAGAAAGCAATAGAAGGTATGAAATATATTTCATGTCTTTCATCTCCTGATTTGTTTTTTGTCCAATTCCAGCACTGTTTGAGTTGTGAGACCGGAATCCCCCCCACGTAGACCCTGGCCACAGGGTGTTTCGGAGTGTGAATGTATGGTTTGCAAAACTCAAATTGGTGCTCCATCTCGGGCTGATATGGACAATCCTCTGACGTCATTCATTATATCAGACTCTATGCCTTGTAAATGCCAAGGTTTCCGCACTTTTTACGTAGAATTTGCCTTGAGGCCTTGCTGAGGAGGTAAATGATAGTAATGTGAGCCGTTTTCGAGGAAATTGTCAGTCCTGAAGTGTGATCTCTGACACAGAAATGCGATGGGTTCTCAACAGGCGTTTCATCTCGCCCGCCGAAATTCGGCGCAACACTTTTTTTCTCCTGCTCCACATGATGGGAATGCCCAAAAGGCCATGGAACAGCGCCTTGATCAAAGCCCCGGCGAGGGCCAATCCCGAACTCCGTTGGCGGAACCCGGCAGCTGCGCCCCTATTCGATAATAGGGAGATGACATTCATGAAATATCGCAGGAGACTATGGACAGGGGAGAGGAAAATATAGGAAATGGGAAACGTCTTGATCAGCACCCAGATTCGGTTGCGTTCTATGTAGTAAATCTTTTTAGACGAACCCTTTCCAAGTGTGGCGCTCTGGTGGTGCAACAGTTTTGACTTGGGTTGGTAGATGCAGCGATAACCCGCCCAGCGTCCCCGCATGCCCAGCTCTGCGTCCTCCCCGTAAAGAAAGAAGCGGTCATCGAAATAGCCTGTTTCATCGAGCATGGATTTTCGATAGAATCCTGCGCCGCCGTCGGGCCAGAGCACTTCCGTTTGCTTTTGGAATTCGGGGCCGTCCGGACAGCCCGAGCCTCTGCCCCTGTTCAGGCCATCGGGATAGATGAGATGGCCCGCTTTATCGATCACGCCAGGGTCTTCTAAACGCAGTGTTTTACAAGCAACCATGCCAACCGAGGGATCTTGGAAGAGGGGAACGGCCTGAGCAATCCATTCCGGATCCACCACCGTGTCGTTGTTCAAAAGAGCAACCACGTCTCCTGTAACCAGGGGGAAACCCGCATTGTTGCCCCCGGAGAACCCCCGGTTTTCATCAAGGAATAGGGTCTTTAAGATGGACCATTCCTGTTTCTCCAAAAAGGAAGGGGAGCCGTCCCTGCTTCCATTGTCCACCACAATTACTTCATGGGGCGCAACGGTTTGGTTCTTAAGGGCCTCAAAGCATGGTTCCAGTAAGTGAAGTCCGTTCCAGTTTACAATGAGCACCGAAACTTTCAAGATGGGTTCCTTAACCGAAGATCCGTTTCTTGACTAAGAAAAGAATGTTGCGGATACCGTCCCGGTAGGGTTGCAATTTGATCTCTCCCTCGCGGGCGGAGTATTTGATGTGCTCTTCCTTAAACTTCAGCTCGGGGTGACGGATGACCTCAATTTTAATTTCTTCGGAGAAGGGCATG
>JBNKOV010000043.1:0-14524 GCA_050294955.1 Holophagae bacterium | reverse complement strand
GCTATAAAAACCTTTCTATCGAAACTCGCCCCCGATGATCTCGTTTCCGTCTACGCCTTTGACAACAAGGTGATGAGATTGGTGGATTTTACCAATGATTTTGAAAAAACGGCTCCCAATCTCATGACCCTGAGCCCCCATGGCACCACTTCCCTTTACGACGCCATGCTCATCGCTGAGGACGCCTTGTTCGGACAAAACGGAACCAAGGTCATGATCGTCATTTCCGACGGGGAAGACTCAACCTCCTCATCCACAGATATTCAGGTCGCAAAGACCCTGAAATCTTCAGAGGCAATGGTCTATTCCATTGGACTGCCGGAGGAAGATCCCACCAATCTTTTGGGCAATCGGTTCCTGGCCGAAATGTCGCGAACATCCGGGTGTGTCTTTACCAAACTGGAGTCTCTCAATCATCTTGACCAGACCTTTCAGCGCATCTATGAGGATTTGAGAAACCTTTACTATCTCGGATACTACTCTGAAACCAAACCCGAAGACAGGCGGGATGTGGATGTGAAGGTGGGCGGAGCGCAAGTAAGATTTAGGATCCTAGACGATACTCAAACGAAATAAAACCGGGGCTTGTCCCAGGTGGCCAAACACCTGGTGACAAATCCTGTTCAAGCTGCTAGGATGCCCTCTATAAATCAGGGGAGGGCGATGGGTGGAACGATTAAAAGCGGTCTTGAGCAGAATCGATGGCAGAGGTTATAAGGCTTACAAGGAGATCGCAGGCCGGTACGACCAGGGAAACCTTTCTCTGTTCATCGATCATGTTCAGGGCGACCCCTTTGCTTCTCCCTCAAAAATACGGCTTCGATTTCATCAAGCAGGGTTTCCCTCGAACCTCTTCCACAACAGGATTCGAAAAATAGCTCTGCAGGATTTTTTAACCCGGCGCCTTGCTGTAAGGATTAACAGCCGGCCTCATCAGCAGATGGGCAGTGGCAAAAGCGGATTGATTTATGTGGATGTCGGTGGTCAGGAAGTGCTGGAGAGAACCAGCATGGTGGTCTGTTCGGATTGGGTGGAAGCAAGGATTCAGGTCGGCTTGCCCGCCAGGGGTCGCACCGTCCTGGGGAGACAAGCTTTCAGGCTTCTTTGCGAGGATCTGCCGAACCTGGCTCTGAAAACTTTGGCCTGGTCCGCTACTCCAAAAGAAGAAGCTATTGAGTTCATTAATTGTATAGAAAACCAAGAGTTTATAAGAAACCAACTGAATGAGCGGGGACTCATGGCGTTCATTGCCAATGGCGCAGTGCTGCCCAGAGAATCGGGTGTCAGCGATTTACCGCTGAAAAAGGGAGCTTTGCCTTTCCAGTCACCTCCCTCTCTCATGGTATCCTTCCCATTGAAAAACCCACTGCCCCAACAATCCACGGTTGTCGGTATGGGCATACCCAAGGGGGTAAATCTCATTGTTGGAGGGGGGTACCATGGGAAATCTACTCTATTGAAAGCTTTAGAGCGATGCGTCTATCCCCATATTCCGGGCGATGGCAGAGAGTATGTGGTCTCTGGCGCCAACCTGGTCAAAATTCGGGCAGAAGACGGACGGCGGGCAGAATCGGTTAACATAACCCCTTTCATTGACAATCTTCCCTTTGGCCGAGACACTTCCTCCTTTACTACAGATGATGCGTCAGGAAGCACCAGTCAAGCATCCAATATCTTAGAAGCAGTTGAGATAGGCGCGGACGGTTTGCTCTTGGACGAAGATACCTCCGCCACTAATTTCATGGTTCGCGACGCCAGAATGCAGGCGCTTGTTCACAAGGACCATGAACCCATAACACCCTTTTTAGATCGGGTCGGCGAACTCTACCAGCAGTTGAACCTATCCACCATTATCGTCATGGGAGGCTGCGGCGATTATTTTGATGTCGCTGATCGAGTGATCATGATGCGCGATTATAAACCTTTTGAGGTGACGGAACAGGCCCGATCCATCTCGGCGCAAATGGGCAGTATCCGCGAACGTGAGGACAAGCGCCCCCTTGGGAGCATGACTGTTCGCGTTCCGCTGGCCAGCAGCATCAATGCATCTCGTGGGCGACGAGATGTCAAAATCGACTCAAAATCAATAAATACCATCATTTATGGCGAAGAACTGATCGATCTTTCCGGCGTGGAACAATTACTTGACCCAAGCCAGACCCGGGCCATTGGTTACGCGATTTACCTTGCCTCCCAACGTTTTATGAACGGGAAAACCGGACTACGTTCCGTGGTTGAGGCTTTGGACCATTTCTTTAATGAGAACGGTCTCGATCCCCTGGATCCGTTCTACAGAGATCAGCATCATCCTGGCAACTTTGCCCGGCCGAGAAAGTTTGAAATAGCCGCTGCCATCAACCGATTACGATCTCTCCGGATGAAGCAACTCCACTCTAATTGAACGGAATCCCCCGCTCTAAATCTGAGCATATTCACCCAAATTTGCGAGAAATCCCACAGGTCTGGTCGTGGTGGTTATGGAGCCTCACCTGCCCCTAAACCTCCGGAAAATGCTGGTATTATTGGGATAGTTCCGTTAACCTCCTGAATTTGCAAAAAAGATGACCGCTTGGTCCAATTTGGCGCCCTATTTGCAACCCAAGGGGTAGGCTCTATTCCTTTCGGTTTGGACATCGAATACATCGTTTTATCAATTACTGCTGAGCGGCGGCAGCATGATTCGCCCAACCCATTTATGGAACCCGTCGGAAGAGATACCCAGTGGCGTTGGCAAGAATTACAAGAGGAGAGCGGCCATGTTGGAAGAAGTAAAATCCAAAGACACACAGACACCAGACATAGGGAAGGGACAGCCGCCTCAGCCCGAAAAAAATCATGAGTTTGAATCCATAGCCATGAACATAGCCTTTGAGCATGCAGAATCCGATCACTACTTTCGTATCGGTTTGTGTATCTCTTTATATTTCGTGCTGTTGCTGATCTGGCTGCCCGGAATCAACTTTGACAATAAGATTGTCCGAGTCGATCTCTCGGATTCGAAACCCGTGAAAAGGAAGGTGCTGAAACCGCCGCCTCAACAACCCTTGGAACGTGTCATTACGGCGGAAAAGCATGCCAGACGCATTCCCATGCCCGACGTCACCCCGAACGACCCTGAACCCATGGTGGAGCCAGACCCTCCCCCTGTTGTTGAAGTAATGGGTCCAACCGATTGGGAGATTGGCATCCCGGACGCTGTTCCAGAACCGCCGGAAGTTCAGGTGGCGAGAGTTGGTCAGGTAGGAGTGGAGCCGCCAGTTATCGTGAAAAGAATTCAGCCTGAATACCCTGCTATGGGCTACAAAATTCGAATGCAAGGATTTGTCATCTTGGAAGCCGTCTTGAGAAAAGATGGAAAAATTGACAACATCAAGGTCTTGAGAGGATTGGGCAAGGGCAAGTTCGGTTTTGAAGAAGAAGCGGTTAAGGCCCTCAAGAAATGGCAGTTCCTCCCGGGCAAGGTGAACGACAAACCTTCCGACGTCATGATGACGCTTAAAGTGGATTTCGCCATTAAAACCAAAGACGCCAGCTAATCCACGGCCAAAAGCAAAAGGCTCAGCAACCGCCTATCGCGATTGCTGAGACTCAGGTACGTGGAGATTTCCTTAAATTGGAGTGGCGTCTGTGTTGCCAGATGGGATCTCATCTGGTTCATATTGAATCCTTGTGTCGTCCGCCTCATGCTTTTTGGGTTTCATGAAACGTACTATCTTGAAAAAGATAGCTTTAACATCTTCATAGATGCCATAGCAGACCGGAATTAACACCAGCGATATGGCCGTGGAGAACAGAACGCCGAACGCTAGAGAAACAGCCATGGGCACCAAAAACCTTGCCTGAAGGCTTTTTTCCAAAAGCAGCGGCATGAGACCCACGAAAGTTGTTAATGAGGTAAGTAGGATTGGGCGAAACCTCACCGCGCCCGCTTCCCGAATCGCCTCCATGATGGAGTGTCCCGACCTTGCTCTCCGGTTTATGAAGTCCACCATAACCAGAGAATCGTTTACCACCACGCCGGAGAGGGCGACGATCCCCATAAAACTGAGGATGCTTAAATCAAAACCCATGATGACATGACCCCAAATCGCGCCTACCAGGCCGAAGGGTATCGCGGTCATTATGAGGACGGGTTGGAAATAGCTTTTTAGCGGAATGGCCAGGAGCGCGTACATTACAAACATGGCGAGCAGAAAACCCTGCCACAGGCCGTCCATTGTCTCTTTTTGCTGCCGTGTTTGTCCTTCAAAACTAATCCCAATTTGAGGATACGCCTCGTGAATCTGCGCCAAAGCGCCGCTTTGAAGCAGAGAAATCACTGCGCCAGGGGATGTGATCTGTTTGTCCACAGCCGCCGTAACATTAAGAGACCGTTCTCGATCCACTCGGGTAATTGACGCATAACCACGACCTTGCGTGTATTCTGCAACCTCATTAAAAGGCGCTTCCATGCCCGATATGGTTCGCACCCTCATATTCTCCAGGTCGCCAAGAGACCTACGTTCCGATTCGGGATAACGAACCATGACTCTTATGTCGTCCTGGCCCCTTTGCACCCGTTGCGCTTCCTCTCCATAAAAAGCTTGACGAACCTGGCGACCGAGATCGCTTAGGGTAATGCCCCAGGTTTCGGCTGCAGGCTTCATGGAGAGTTGAACCTCTCTCTTGCCTCTGCGGTATGTGTCTGAGATATCAAAAACACCATTAATTTCAGAGAGTTCAGCTTTCAAAATGAGAGATGCCTCCCTCAGCATTTCCAGGTTGTCCGCGGTCAATTGAACTTCCAGGTCCTTGCCTGGTGTGAATAAAGAGGCAGTATAAGCTACTTCCAGAGCTTCTGGAATGTCGCCCGTTAATTCACGCCAACGGATGGCCAGTTTCTCACTACTCACACCATCGCGTTCTTCCGATGGGGAGAGTTCAACCGTTACTTCTCCCAGATTGCCCGCCGAGTAATTAGAAGTATAGTTTCCGGCGTTAAAGTCCTGGGCCTGCTTGTAGGGCTGACTGCCGATAGTAGAGAAAAAGTTTCGAAACACGTCTCCTTTGCCTTCCGCTTCTAACTCCGCGGCAAGGGCTTGGGCGCCACGGTTCAATTGTTCGATGGCCTGCGCAGTCCTCTCCGGCGGGGTTCCCTGAGGCATGGTAATGGAAACCGAAATCATATCAGACTCAACGTTGTCCATGTAGTTGAACTTCACCCAATCGGCGGCAAGGAAGCCCACTGTAAATAGGAAAAAGGCGACTGCGCAAGCCAGGGTCAGGTAGCGCCATCGAATCGCTTTTTCCAAAAATGGCTTATAGATTTTTTGCACAAAGGCTGTGAGCATCCTGGCAAAACCGCCTTGCAATCGCTGCCAACCATTTGGGTTTTCCGTTCGCACTTTTAATTGACTGAGGTGTCTGGGCAAAATGAACTTGGATTCGATAAAGGAGAATAACAGACAGCCGATGACCACAATGGGCAATTGCCTGAAAAATTTTCCGGTAACCCCCTCCAAAGTCAACATGGGAACAAAAACCATAACCGTTGTCAGAACGCCGAAGGTCACGGGAACAGCTACTTCATGAGCGCCTTTAATCGCTCCTTTCAAGCCATCTCCAGTTTTTTCCTGCTGAAGATAGATGCTCTCCCCTACCACAATGGCGTCGTCAACGACTATCCCCAGCACCACAATGAAGGCGAAAAGCGAAACCAGGTTAATGGACACATCGAAAAAGGGCATGATCCAGAAGGCGCCCATAAAAGCAATGGGAATGCCCATGGCAACCCAAAGAGCCAGTCTCAGTTTAAGGAAGAGCGCCAATAGTAAGAAGACCATGAGCAATCCGCTTAACCCGTTGCGGGCCAGTAGACTGAGGCGGTCTTTTAGGATTTTGGTCTGGTCCATCAAGACGTTTATGGCAATACCGTCTGGCAAGTTTTGTTGGGCTTCAACCACATAGGCCTTTACCTTGTCCGCGATTTGAACCGCATTCTGCTCCCCCACTCTATAGACCTGCACGGTCATGGAGGGTTTTCCGTTGTAGGTGGAAGCCTGATCGGTTTCAGCAAAGCCGTCAATGACCCGGGCCACATCTCCTAAGAGGAGCCTGGTCCCGTCCGATTTGGTCAATAAGGGGATTTTCTCAAATTCTGGCCCGGTCTTTGCCTGGCCACGGGTTCGCAGGAGTATTTCGCCTCCTGCTGTCTTCACCACGCCGCCGGGAAGATCCAGAGATGCGGATCTCACCGCATTCGCCACTTGATCAAAGGTGAGTTGATGCATTCGGAGATCCTGCTCCGATACCTCCACTGTGATTTCCCTAGGCTTGGAGTTCACCACTTCTGCGGTGGTAATGCCCTCTAAATCAATGACCTCCTCTCGGATCCTTCGGGCTAGATTTTCAAGACTTCTACGATCGGTTTCCCCCGAAATAACCAGATCCACCACCTGATATCGAGATGTCAACTCTCGAATAATCGGCTTTTCGGTTTCGGCTGGGAAGGTCTCAATAGCGTCAATCCGTGTCTTAATATCCCTCAACACCTTTTCGGGCTCAATGCCCGTTCGCAGTTCAACCACAACGGTTCCAACATTTTCGGTTGCGGAAGATGTCATGCGTTTAACGCCGTCCAACCCGGCGATTGCCTCTTCTATGCGCATGCAGACGCCTTCTTCCACTTCTTCAGGGGCTGCGCCTAAATAGTTCACGGATATGGTGATCATGTCCAGCGCCAGTTCTGGGAACACCTCCTGACGGCTGGTCATTAAAGACAAGCCGCCAGCAAAGAGGATGGCTACCATCAGGAGATTGGCGGCTACGGGGTTCTTGGCGAACCATTCAATTGACCTGTTCATAAGCGGCTCCTTTCCCCGTCTTCTTCGGCTACACGGACCCGCATGCCTTGAGCTACAGCTTCCAAACGGGTTAAACAAACCTTTTCACCATCCGCGAGACCTGCCTTAATTACCACGCGATTCTCCGTTTGTCGCAGGATATCCACTTCGCGGAAATGCAAGGTCTGGTTTTCATCCACAACCAATACCCTGGATCCTTCCCAAAGCGCGCCACGGGGAAGAATGATGACGCCAGTCGCCTCTCTTCCCTCTATTTCGGCATTCACAAAAAGCCCCGGCGTGAGTGGATATTGACGGGTCTCAGTTGTGTGAAACGGATTGGAAATACGGGCAATTGCGTGAAGCATCCTAGTCTTGGAATCTACTTCACTTTCGGTTCCCACAATGACGCCTTCCCATTCCTGCACGGCATTGCCTAACGATGCTTTCAGGGTCACCCTGCAAGGCTTTTCCTGTCCCTGAGCGCTCATGGGCAGGTTCAAATAAGGGAGATCCGAAATGGCGATAGGCAAACGAACTTCCATAAAATCAAGACTATAAAGTTCAGCAACGGGAGCGCCCGCTGTTAGGAACCAGCCTTCATCCACTTGTTTGGTTCGCACCCTGCAATCGAATGGGGCGTTTACTCGAGTGCGGTTCAGATTCATCTCGGCCATATCCACTCGGGCGCGAGCCGCATCCACGGACGCCTGGGCTTCTTTTAACTGCAATTGCCTTAATGCAAGCGGGTTGGATTCACCATTACCCAATTGACGCCACTCCGATTTTGCGACCTCGGTCTCGGCTTCCTCTCGGGAGAGCATGAGTTCGGCCCGGGCCAGATCGGCTCTGGCTGTCACCAGAGCGGTGCGGTAATCGAACTCGTCTATTTTGAACAGGGTATCCCCTTTCTCAAAAAAACCGCCACTGGTAAAGTTGGGGTTGATCTCAACAACCCGCCCGCTAATTTGCGGAGACACTCGGGTGATGGATTTGGGTTTGGCCTCGCCCTGGCTGAAAACCTTGAAGCGGTAATTGGTCAGGCGCACGGGTTGAACTCGAACCATGGGAATGTGCTTAACTGGCGTTCGAACCTCGGGCGTATCTTTCAGGGACGCCATAAACCCCAAGCCCATAAAACTGGCGAACAGCACTACAACTGGCAATATCACTTTCAGCATCTTTTTTCCACGCATGGGAAACCTCCTTCCTCAATATCGTGGTCCTTGCGTTGTGGGGTTTTGGAATCCGCCTCCCAACGCCATGTATAGATCGACTCGGTTTATGAGAAGACTGGATCGCACCGCGATCAACTCGCTTCTTGCCGCGAGCGCCTGGCGCTGGGCCACCAACACGCTCAGGTAATCAACAAGCCCTTTGTAGTAAGAATCTTCCGCTCTTTTCGCTGCGGCTTCCGATTGGGCGTGGGCTTGGGTCAGGTCGGCTTCACGAAGGCGAAGCCATTTTTCGTTTTCAAGTGCGCCTTCTACTTCGCTATAGGCCGTTAGGGCCAGGTTTGCGAAATGGTGCAATTGGGCGTCCACTTTGAACTCTGCGCTTCGGACGTTCGCTCGCAATCTCCCGCCCTGAAACAAAGGCTGCACCAGGCCTCCTGCAATCGACCATACTGAAAAGTCGCCTTTCAAAAGATCCGACAGATCAGAGGCCGACGATCCCGCTGAAGCGGTGAGGGTTAATCTGGGATAGAGGGCGCGTCTCGCTGCGACAAGTCCTTGATCGCGAGCCAGAAGTCTGCTTTCAGCCGCCGCCATATCGGGCCTTCTGGATATCAAATCGGCGGGTAGGCCAATGGGGACTCGAGATGGCAACGGGGGAAACGCCTTTTTAGCGAAAGGCTCGTTGCTTGGATATTGACCCATGATAATGCGCAGTTGTCGGGCAACAGCGGCTCGTTGTTGTTTGCGTTGTTTTAGCAACGCCTGGGTTGAGGCATGATTGGATTGGGATAATCGCAAATCCAAAGACGATTTCAGACCCTTTTCATAGCGGCGTTTCACCTGCTGAACCTCTTTCTGGAATCGCCAAGACATTTCTTCTGCAAGTGCCTCTTGTTGGGACGCTTCCAGAGCCTTCAGCCAGGCTTTGACGGCGCCTCCCGCAATAGAAAGCCTCAGGGCCTTCAAGTCATAGACGCTCGCTTCATACTCTGATAGAGCCATTCTGGTATTCGCTTTTATTCTGCCCCAGAGATCCGCTTCCCATGAGGCAGTAATCCCGCCTCGGTGTTGGGTATAGGTGGCCCCAATCACTTCCTGGCCTCCTGGAAGCGGCAATCCGATAAAATTCTGTTTCTGGCGACCGCCGCCCAAATCCAAACCTACAGTTGGAAATCGCTCAGCGCCAGCGGCTACAGCAGCTTCAGCGGCTGCTTTCACCATTGCTTGAGCTTCCAGAAGCGTGCGGTTCGAAGCCAGGGCTTCGGTCACTGCCTGGTTTAATGCATCATCGCCAAAGTCTCGCCACCATGAATCTTCAAGTTTTTCAGGCAGGAATTGAAGGGCAGTTTCCTGCTCCAAAGCCTGCCAACTAATTGGGGTTTCAACTTTTGCATCGACATCTCTACGGGCCGTATTCTTTAGACAGCCCATGGGAAACACTAAAAGAGCTGTAATGGATAAAAGGGTGTATTTCACATCCTACCTCCCAGGTTGATGCGTATTCATTTTCTTTCAACCTGCAGTGTAGGTTTACGCTTGTCATGTTACCTCGATGTTACCGCCGTTTCTTTTTCTCATCCAAGCGACAGAAATGGAGCCTGCGGAAGGGGGACCTGTGAAACCAAAATTGTTTCTCATTTACCTTTGCCAATATTGTGCTTCCAGTTCTTCGGTCAGTGTACGCGCCTGGGGAGCTTTTCCTCCATTTCGATTCAGAGGAACCACATTGTTGTTTTGTTGCTCCAATCCCGTCAGAACGGCTGTTGGCGGATTTAATGCCGCGTCTTTGCTTTCTCTTGCCGCTGATTGCGCAAAATTTGTTGTAGTGTTTTCTGGCATTCGTGAGAGGGTTGTTCAATCCGTTGTCAGATATTTTGTGGTTTAACCATGAATATTTTAAAGTTGGTTTCTATTTCCATTGATGTAGACGGTTCTTTGATGGCGTTCATAGCATTTCTAAATTTCACTCCTCATTCTCTCAAAAGGCTCTAGAAACCATGTAATCTTAAACCTAGGGGTTTGATTCGTTGGGTATTCTGGGTCAAACAACCTGGTTCTTCTTCATTCTGGGTTCGTTTCGTCCAAAAATAAGCGGTTTTCTAGGTGATGATCTGGTCGGAGTTTGAAATCAAGGCGTTCAAAAGGGAACAAGGCTTTATACCGGAAAATCCGGCTTAACATTTTCCATTCAGGGTCTCTGATTTATCGAGAATAAGTGTTTCGAATCACCTTGGGTTTGGTTTATTGCCGTGATAGTTGTCTATTCTATCTCCAGACAATCTAGGGGATTAAAAATATGGAATAACAAATCAAACATTGCCCATTCAGACAGATTTTTGAGAATTTTCTAATTATGACTGCCTTTTATAGAAAAAGTTGAAGAATTTATAGAATAAAATGAGGAATCTAGTTTTTTGTTACTCTATCTAGAAAAATGGGTAGAATATCCATTTTGAAAACACTCCCACGGACTCAGACTTAGGAATATCTATCCAGAAATAGTTTATTTTGATGAGCTTAAAGGATTTGGTGCTTTTGCCTGTTTTTTTGCCTTTTCAGGTCTGTTTTTGGCAGAATTGGGGCGTGAAATGCGATTCCGGCATGATTCTCGGGGGTCATGTCCCTTCATACGATGAAACACTCGCTTTTTTGGCGACACCACTCTTCTATGGCCAACACTACGGGGTTTTTCCCGTATTACCAGAGGAAAAGGTCAACTGGGCGGGTTTTCAGGCAAAGTCACCCATCTATGGCCCATCGGGTCAGGTTTTTGAGGTTCCATGGCGTGGTTGGAGCGGACAAACCCTGTTATGCATTCAGGATCGACAATCCCTTCTCTAGGGCTTCTTCAATTTTTGACGCGTCTTTTCCACCCGCCATAGCCATGTCGGGTCTGCCCCCGCCCTTTCCGCCAACCATTGCAGCCATTTCCCGCACCAGGTTTCCTGCATGAACTTCCTTGCGGTTGGTTTTCACGATCAATTGAGCCTTTTCTCCCAGATCGGAGCCCAGCATAACCACGCCGTCTTTTATTTTGCCCAGCATTTCGTCGGCGAGTTGCCGCAATTGGCCGCCATCCACATCGGTAACTTTTTTCAGCATCACTTTGTAGCCGTTAATCTCTTCGATGCGGTCTTCCGCGCTGCCGCCTTTGGCCAATTGCATTTTCAGGTCTTCTACTTGTTTTTCCAAGCGTTTGCGATCATCGTGTCCCTGTTGTAGTTGCTCGATAAGGGTTTCTCGGTTCAGGAAGAACTTGTCCTGAGCCGTTTTTAACAGGGCCTCGGATTCCTGGAACCGGGCGAATGCTTTGGGGCCGGTCAAGGCGATCATGCGGCGGATGCCCGCTGCAAGGCCTCGTTCTGATACGATTTTGAAACAACCAATCTCGCCGGTAGAACTGACATGAGCGCCGCCGCAAAATTCTTTGGAGTAATCTCCAACGCCCACAACCCGCACGGTTTCTCCGTATTTCTCGCCGAAAAAGGCGATGGCCCCGCTGTTCATGGCGTCTTCTCTGCCCAATACCTGAGTTTCCACAGGAATGTTTTCAAGAATGCGCTGGTTCACCGCATCCTCCAGGTCTGCAATGTTCTCCGGGGTTAATGGCGCGAAATGACTGAAATCGAATCGTAGTTTTTCCGGGTCCACCAATGATCCGGCCTGACGAACGTGGAGTCCCAAAACGTCGCGGAGCGCCTGATGCAATAAATGGGTGGCGGTGTGGTTCTTTATGGTGTTCCTACGGAAGCCTTTGTCCACATGGGTGGTGGCCTGATCTCCCATCTTGAGGGAACCATTAACCACTTGCCCTTCATGCAAAACAAGCTTATCCAGTACTTTGGTCGTGGTTTCCACTTTAAAGACACCGGAAAGTCCGCGAATTTCGCCCTTGTCCCCTATTTGACCCCCTGACTCGGCGTAAAAGGAGGTGCTGTCCATCACCAGTACGGCTTTCTGACCTTCGATAATGCTTTCGGCGGCTTGCTCATCCACCAGAATACGGCGAATAAGGCCACTGCCCTCCAAGCCGTCGTAACAGGTCTGAAGGGTTTCGTAATTCTGGGCGTCCTCTTCTAAAATGGGGTTGATCTTTTTGGCGGAAAAATCGGCGCTATTTTGGGCGCCTGCTTCTATCAGCTCTTTGAACTCTTTATGGTTCAGAGTCATATTCCAATCACGGGCAATGTCTTCCATGAGATCAACGGGAAAGCCGTGTGTATCGTAAAGGAAGTGGACGATTTGTCCAGGAACCTGGGTCACGCCTTGCTTTGTGAAATCATCCAGATACCGCGTGAGTATGGGCATGCCTTTACTCAAGGTTTTGTCGAACTGGTTTTCTTCTACTTTGACGAGCAGCTCAATTTGGGGTTTTTCTTTTTCCAGCTCGGGATAATGGCCTTTCATTTTTTCTATGACATGATCCACCATGTTGTGCAAAAAGGGTTCTTCCTGGCCGAGCTGTTTTCCAAATCTCATGGCGCGTCGCATGATGCGGCGCAATACATAGCCGCGACCTTCACTTGAGGGCACTACGCCGTCTGCAATAAGGAAGGCCATGGCTCGGAGGTGATCTGCGATCACTCGCAGCGCCGTATCTTTTTTGGCGTCCTGTCCCTGTTCTATTTTCAGAAAAGCTGCGACGGGTTTAATGATGTCCTGGAAAAGGTCTGTGTCGTAATTGGTGGTGCAACCCTGCATGACCGAGCAGATACGCTCCAAACCCATGCCGGTGTCAATGCTGGGGTTTGGCAGGTCCACCAGACTGCCGTCTTCCAGGCTGTCGTATTGCATGAAAACCAGGTTCCATACTTCAACGATGCGGTCCGAGCCGCTTTCAATGGCTTCAAATGGGTCTTTAGGTCCGGGAACGGCATCGCCGTAATCGTAAAAGATTTCAGAACAGGGACCACAGGGACCGGTATCGCCCATGGCCCAGAAATTATCTTTTTTTCCAAATCGGAAGATTCGGTTTTCCGGGACGCCTACCTGGTCGCGCCAGATGTTGTAGGCCTCATCGTCCTCCGTATAGACGGTGACATATAAGCGGTCTGTGGGAATGGCCAGTACTTGGGTCAGGAATTCCCAGGAATAGGCAATGGCTTTTTCCTTGAAATAATCGCCGAAGGAGAAGTTCCCCAGCATTTCAAAGAAGGTATGGTGCCGGGCGGTATAACCCACATTATCCAAATCGTTGTGCTTGCCGCCCGCTCTCACGCACTTCTGTGAACTGGCCGCGACTTTGTAATCTCGGGTCTCTCGTCCAATAAAAGTGTCCTTGAACTGGTTCATGCCTGCATTGGAAAAGAGCAGGGTGGGATCGTTGGCGGGAATCAATGAGGAAGAAGCCACGCGCGCATGTCCGCGTTCCTCGAAAAACTTTAAAAACTTTTCTCTAATTTCTTCCGATTTCATCGCAGCCTCCAAGCACTCATTCAGAGTCGAAGCATGGTAGCATAAAATGTGAAAGGGCGCCAGTCATGGGTTAAGGCCTGAAACGCGATTCCTTTTACTCCGTTGACAAGGGTCTAAAAGAAGGGTTAGGCTGGTTTGTTTTTTCGGCTAAGCCCCTAGCCGCTGAGTGAGTCTATGAGGAAACCCATCCATATCGGCATCCCTGCCTATTGCGAGCGAGAATCGCTTCCTGAAACCCTGACCTCTCTCGCCAATTCGGATTGTGCGGAGTTTGAAGCATGGGTTTGTGTCAATCAACCCGCTGAATATCTCCATAATCCCCAATTTCAAGATATTACGAAAGAAAACCTCGATACTCTGGCATGGTTGAAACATCATAAAGACGCATTCCCCTTTCGTCTTCACATTCTCGACGCTGTGGAGGAAAACGCGGTTCCGGGCGGTGGGGTTGGTCAAGCCAGGCGGCTTGTGTTTGATCGGATTTTGGAGGATCACAATCCGTGGGAAGTCTTTATTTCTCTGGATGCCGACACCCTGGTTGATCCCCACTATGTTTCAAGAGTGCAGGAGGCCTTTGCCCGATTTCCCAATGCTGCCGGTCTCGCAGCGCCGGTTTACCACCTGGTTCCTCAGGACCCCGATCATGCACTGAGGTTGCTTCGTTATGAGTTGTACATACGCTATTTTCAATTAAGTCTTTGGCGCATTGGCTCGCCTTATGCTTTTCTCGCCATTGGTTCGGCCATGGCGTTTCGGCCTCAATCCTATCAGCGCATTGGCGGCATGCCGCGACGAAAAGCAGGAGAAGATTTTTATTTCATGCAGCAACTGCGGAAAATTGGCCCGATTATTCGCTGGATTCCAGCTCGGGTCTATCCATCTTCCAGGGAATCGGACAGAGTGCCGTTTGGAACCGGGCCTCTTATGATGGAGCCCGATTTAAGTCTACAAGAAACTCGGTTTCCCTTTTATAACCAAGACTTTTTCCAAAATCTCCACGATACATTTCGGGCTTTTCCAAGCTTGTATAAGGGCGATCTTCAGTTGCCCATTCATTCATTTCTTGAAGAGCGTCTTGGTGGTTACGAGGCCTTTCGCAAAATGCGTCGG
>JBNKOV010000042.1:0-14571 GCA_050294955.1 Holophagae bacterium | reverse complement strand
AAAATTTAGATGAACACGTGAAAGTCAGGAGAGGAAAAATATGCAAGGATTCCATACGCAGTTCAAAGATTATCTGTCACAAAAGCAATATGCAAATGTGCTAATTCTGAATAAAAAGGGAAAAAACTCCCTGCTAAATCTGCAGGTTGTGTGGGGGCGCCAATTTCTGGAGCTCGCCAGTTCCATGGAGTAAAAGAGCCAACAGGAACTACAATTTCTGGCAGTCGTAAGCCACCCAACTCATTGCCATCACGATCTGCTTTTGGAACAAGAGTAAGGTAGGTTTTATCTTTTTCCGCCATTGGCGGCTGTTTTGCGACAATTCCCTGGTCGAGAAAATGTGGACCGTAATCCAGAAGCCTTGGTGAATAGGCTTTTTTGGGAGTTTCTGCATTCAGAATTTTGGGGAAGTTGTACATTTCGGGTTTTACCAAGGTGCCTCCCTCTATAGTCGGGAAACGACTGTGAGGAGGATCTTTCCGATTCGCCACCCAGTCATCTAGAGCCCCAATTAGAGCTCTTTCACACCAGAAATAATTAGAGGGATTGCCTAAATTTTTCCCGATCATTCGGTAATGGGCCTTTTTTGAAAGATTTCGAGTTGGGGGCATGTCTGCAGGCAAATGGGAGGCCGAGGCAATGTGATAATATCGGGTGTTCTCATGTATTGCAATGTCTTTTTCTCCATTTGGGGTAGTGTGAATGAGAGATGCCGCACGTCCCCAATATTCATGTCCAGTATTGAGGTAGATAATCTTAATCTTGGCGCCGCCAATATTTTCAGGACGAAGTCCATCTCTTTGATTACTAAACACATCCACCTGTGCAATATCAGAAAAAGGAAAGATGTCAGTGGGATAGTCAATGCCGAAATAGGATGAAGCAAATCGAGAGGGCTGTGCAAAACGATGATTAAACCCACCACGACCGGCTCCCGAAACTGAGGCAAGAAATCCGTCAATAACCATCCGGCTCTGATCATCCTGGTTTAACCCATAATATAGAAAATGCCGCAAAAAACGTCCGCTTTGGGAGGCTCCAAATCCTATGGTGCGCTGAATAGACACCGGGCTATTTTTGTCGTACCGTAGATAGGATACAATGTCTCGAACTGCCGTTAGGCCTAATCCAACGAATTTAGGTTTGTCGGTGGTATAAACGGCATCATATATTCGGCCTTTTTCGAAGAACCCATTTCGAAGTGAAATGTGATACAGATCCTTCTTAAGCCGACCATTTTCCCATGTCGCAAAAGCCCAATCATCTGGGCATATAACATTTCGCTTTCCATATGGCGAGTCTCTAACAGTAAGGCTGTGCGTTTTCCCTGAAATTAGAACCGGATAAGCTTCATGCGACCAGTGCCCTAGTGGCATTGTCTTCACTCCATCATCGGTAACAATAAACTCTGAGCGAACTAGACCCCTGATTTTGGGAGAACTCATCACGGCAGGGGGATGCAAGCGCAATTTATTAGGAAAACCCTTTGGACTGTCCGATTGCCAGCCGACGCCAAATAATGTAAAACCACGTCTAAACACAAACCCGTCACCTGCCAGGGAGAATTTGGACAAACCCATAGGATAAAAAGGAATATTCAATGAAAACCCTAATACTGTGCCTCGATTAGGCAGGTCTATCAGCAAACTCCCATTTCCACGTTTCGAATCGACAGGTTTTACCAGGTAGAAATCAGATGAATAACGAATTAAGCCATCTTTGTCCACCTCAGCCCATGCCAGGTCACTTACAATATTTTCTGAACCCGGTTTCAGAGTGTAGTGGACCAGACCTTGCACCATTTCATAAGGACCCACCGAGCCAAAGGAAATGCCATTTTGAAATGGCTCTCTTTTGATTATTTCCAACCGCTCAACTCCCGCAGCCCCCGCCCACAAAGAGGTTGTTAAAAACAACAAATACCCCAACTGAGGCCTTCGGAGAAACCAACCTCCGAACACGAGAATGACCAAATTTCCGCTCCTACTTCAACCTTGTCAACCAGGTCCTATGCATAAACCAAGACTCTCCGAACCTAAACTATAACCTGAAAAGTATACAAGAGCCAGGGTTTTGACTTCAAAACGAAATACCCCAGTAAAGACGTACTAAAGGAAATGATCTAGCAAAAACTATTCATCTCCCAAAATACTGAGGCGATCTTTCTTAAAAACCATAAATACCAAGAGGTTAAGATGGTATCAATTTCTGGACCAGGTTGGACAATTTATAAATCTCAACTGGTTTATGGAGAAACCCGCTTATTTTGAGGTCCTTTGCTTTTTTCTCGTCCACTAGTTCGCTATAGCCTGTGCATAAGATGATTGGAAGGTCAGGTCGGATTGTCAATACTTCCCGTGCCAATTCCGTTCCAGTTAACTTTGGCATAGTCTGGTCCGTAAGCATCAATTTAAACACGCCGGGTTGAGCTTTAAATCGCTCCAGGGCCTTCTGAGACTCGGTAAACGCCGCAACCTCGTAACCCCAACTTCGAAAAATATCACTGAACAGGCCAACAATAGCATCCTCATCGTCCACAACCATAATCCATTCTCCATCCCCTTGGAGCTGGCTTTTCCTCAAGGCAGCATCTCTTCGGGACTGGTCTTGAGCCTTTTCCTCAACCGATTGGAACATGACTCTAAAAGCAGTTCCATTGCCAGAATCGGATTCAACGAGTATATGTCCACCATGTTCATGGATAATGCCATGAACTACAGACAATCCCATACCTGTTCCCTTCCCGACCGGTTTTGTCGTAAAAAAGGGTTCAAAAATTTTATCTCGAACCTCTATAGGAATACCGCCTCCCGTATCAGAAACAGAAATTTCCACAAAATTGCCATCAACTCTGCCATGACAAGAGGCACAAATGTTGTTATCAATCCGGGATTTTGTCACTTTAACGGCCAAAGTCCCATGAACGCCCATCGCCCCACTGGCGTTAACACAGAGATTCATTATCAGCTGTTGAAATTGAACCGAATCAATCATTACTGGACCTGCATCCGGTGAAGCCCTGAAATCAACTTCTATAGTTGTCGGCAACATACTTTTTAACATTTTCAATGTATCGCCAATTATATTTTGCAAGAGGAGAGGTTTGGGCTCTCCCTTCCCGCCTCGACTGAAAAGCAACATTTGACTCACCAAGTCCCGCGCCCGTTCAGCTGCTTGAAAAACTTCACCTAAGTATTTGCTCAATTTGCTTCCTGGCTCGTTTCCATAAAGCTGAATGGCAAGATCTGTGTAACCTAGAATACAGGCTAAGATATTATTGAAATCGTGGGCAATTCCACCAGTGAGCTGTCCAATAGCTTCCATCCGTTGTACCTGACGAAGTTGGGTTTCAAGACGAACTCGATTCTTCTCAGTCTCCCTGCTTTGGGTAATGTCTTCAGCAATTCCTGCAATCCGATACACCTCACCCCGAGTATTTTTTACCGGGAAACCGCGATCTCTTACCCAGCGGACAGAGCCGTCCGGTCGTATGACCCTGAAGCATTCATCAAATTCGCCGAAAACCGCTTTTGAAAAGTAAGAAGCCTTCACTCTTTGACGGTCATCCTTGTGGATAGCTTCCCACCATAGGCCCTGGTTTTTGTAAATTTCTTTAACAGAAATCCCCCAAATTACTTCAAAGGCGCGTGACACGTACAGTGTATTGTTGGCTTGCCAATCATCCAACCAGAAAACCTCGTGGATATTTTCAGTCAATTGATGGAATAGGGTATCGGTTTCAGAAACCTCCTTTTGAAACAATTCGCTACGGCGTTGAATGTCCACTTCCCTACTCTTCTTCCTGCGACGCCATTCACGAAGGGCTCTCTGGGCAGCCCAAGCCAGTCCAGGCCAACGCCCACTTCTGCCAACCACATAATCCATTGCTCCCCAGTGTATGAGTTGGTCCCCCACACCATCTGGATCTGTTTCAAAAAGGCCTAATATTGGACATGACAGAGCAGATGATGATGATGGAAACCACCTGCCATCATTTGGCATCAATAAAAAAATCAGGTCCGCCTGGTGATTCCTAGTTCCAAAGACATTTAAGGCAAGTGTGTTTAACTGGCAAACCCAACCATTTTCTTCCATTGCCTTCTCGATCCCAGATACAAACGGAGAATCGCAAAACAAAAGAATTCGAAGCGGAGAATCATGTGTCATAAAAACGCCTGTTTTCCTCGATTATCTCGAAGCAGTCTTCCTTTCAGAATAACATTAAAACGCCAACATTGAGCTAGTTATTTGCCAGGTGTCTCACGATTTATTAAAGCTCGAACACGGTCTCTGCATCAAACCACTACAATGTCCTTTTTAATAGGAGATAAGGGATGTCCTCCTACCCTTTATGGGAAGAATCACAGATCTATCAGCCCCGTTTTGAAACCTTTGAAACAATAACAAAGGCAGCTTGGTGATATCAACCTCTCCACCTCTGAAGAAAACTTTGGAGTCAAGATTTTTGTTGGGGTAAGTCATCCCCTTTTTCATCCTCTTCAACTTCAGGCTTTTTCCGTACAAGAAAGGCCGCGCCTACTCCAATGAGGTATAGGCAAATAAGTGGAATTCCAACAATGCACTGAGTGGGAATATCTGGAGTTGGTGTAATAATGGCAGCCAGGATAGCAATGGCTAAAACAGCATATTTGAACTTTGCGAGTAGAAACTGAGGAGTAACTACGCCAATTTTTGCGAAAAAGAATATAAGAAGAGGCATCTCAAAACAAGAGCCCAATCCTAAAACAAATCCAAATAATAAAGACAGATAACGACTTCTAGTATAGGCATCTACCCCACCTTCGTTCCAGCTGATGAGGAAATTGAGTACATAGGGAAACACGACTGAAAAGCTGAACCAACAGCCGATCATGAAGAAAATAGCCATAAAGAACAGGAAGGGAATGGCAAATTGCTTTTCATGTTTTTCAAGGCCTGGAGAAACGAAAGCCCAAACATGATAAAAGAAGATGCTGCTGGAAAAAATCAGACTTACCCAAAAAGCTGCCCTCAAATGAGCAAAAAAGGGTTCCGAAGGATTGGTGGCATACCACAATACATCCCGCTTCATATAGTCAGCAAATGGTTGGGCCAGAATGTTGAAGATTTGCTTACTGAAAAGAAAGCAGACAATGAAAACAAGAACCCACAAAATGAGACTCTTGAATATACGTCCTCTCAGCTCTTCTAAATGATCGAAGAAACCCATTTCATTGGGGCTAATTTTGGACATTAATCTTTTTTGCCTTCTTCTTCCATATTGATCACCACCGCTTCTACATCCGGTGGAGGCGTTTGCACTGGAGGCGACTCAATGGCAGGAGTCTCCTTTTCAGCTCTGGGAGGAGAAGGCTTGGAGTCTGGCGTTTTATTAATTTCTTCATTTAAATTATTCATTAATCCACTGGTTCCCTCTTTGAACTCACGGACGCCTTTGCCAAGAGATCGAGCAATTTCGGGGATTTTTTTAGGTCCAAAGATTAGCAAAGCCAACCCAACGATAAAAATCATTTCTGGAGCGCCAATGGATCCTAAAAGCAACAACATTTCTACCTCGCCCACAGGAAACATCCTGTAATTTGTATTTTACCCCAAAGTATCACATCGGTGTGATGGATTTTCGGCAATTTTTCAACAAAATCACAGCAGATTTTGCCGCCAAAAGCCAGGACCCGGCACAATTCTAAATTGGTACGCTGGCGCGTGCCCATTTATTTTTCGTTGTAAACCGTTGGGATGGAATACTTGCAGAATGGAAATGCCGAATTTTGATCAATTTTTAACCTACAAGAAGGGGGATCCGTTGTAAAATGCCCGGTAATTAGAGGCGGGGATGAATCAATGAATGCTCAGGTCTATATTTGCCACTGTATAAGCGACAAGGAA
This sequence comes from Holophagae bacterium, assembly GCA_050294955.1. GTDB lineage: Bacteria > Acidobacteriota > Holophagae > Acanthopleuribacterales > Acanthopleuribacteraceae > JBNKOV01. The sequence continues at coordinate 8,685 of JBNKOV010000042.1, read as the reverse complement.
ATGGTTTCGATTTTAAGAAAAGGTCTTGAAGATCAGGGTATCCTTGTATATTGTGACAGTCGGGTTATCCGTAGCGGCGATCCCCTCGAACCAGAAACGCGAAAAGCCATTGAATCTGCTAGGGCCTTCATCCTCGTCATCAGCTCCAATGCACAGGATTCAAAATGGGTTAGAGAAGAGACTCAATTCGCGCTTCAAATAGCTGGGGAACGAGGTAAACCTCACTTTATTACTCCCATTCTGATAAACGGAGCCGAATTGGGAGCCTTGAAATGGCTTTTTCCTGAGAACTCCCGACACTTAGAAATAGACGATACCCCTGGCAGCCTTGCTGGGGTCATGCCCGATATTATTCAGGCAATAAAGTCTCAATAAGTTCAACAGAAGCACGATTACCTCACAAGCTAGGAAAAATGCTGAAAAAGCCTGGAAATCTAGTCTGTTGTCGGTGTAATATCCACTGAGAGATTATTTCGTCCTTTCCGCCAGGCAATACGTCGTAAGGAAAGGCAAGATTCTGTCCGGGTATCTGGCCTGGAAAACATATTGGGAGGTTCGATGAAGATGGCCCAAATTCGTTCGCTGATTTTTGCGGCACTGGCCTTAACAATGATTGGCTGCCCCGATCCAAAACCACCAACCAATGCAACTCAAAACAATTCTTCCGGTTCGTCTGTCTATGATTCCCCGACTCCATTCGAGGAGGAAAAGGTAGCCGAAGACATGGTTGTGGAAGATTTGGATTTGGACGAGGCGCCCGTTTCCTATGAAGTGGATCGCCTTGAAGTCGAAGATTCGTCACGCACTTCTCTGGATCTCGATTTAGAATGGGAGCCAGTTTTTTTCGAGTTTGACAAGGCTATCCTCACAGCAGATGCTCGTGAAACCCTGAACGCATATGCACAGGTCCTTCTGGCTAACTCTGACTTAAAGGTTTTGCTAGAAGGCCATTGTGACATCAGGGGAACAGAGGAATACAATATGGCTTTGGGTGAAAGACGAGCTCAACAGGTAAAACGCTATCTTGAGGAGCTTGGCATATCCACCAACCGCATGAAAACCATAAGTTACGGCGAACTCCGCCCTCTGGATCCGAGTGACGACGAGTCTGCCTGGGCTAGGAACAGAAGAGTGTCTTTCACATTTTAACCTTTTAGGAGAGGGGCTGGCGCCCCTTTTTATCCAAAGGTTCCAAATCACAACTCACAGATTCTCCCCTAATGGGTTACAATTACCTGGTTTCGGAGACGCCTCTCCGCTCAAAACGATTAGTTTCATCTTTATTCGGGTGTTCCATGAAAAAAGCAGTTCTGTCTTTATTCCTTCTCGTACCAAGCTGTTGGCTCGGCGCCCAGAGTATTTCAGAAATCCTACTGTTTCATGGTGAGGATCGTCATACATTAGAGATAATCCCTTACAGCAAACCACCATCTGTTCATTTAGGGCAGTTGCTGACTGCACTTGAAATACCCTACCAGGATCTATCCGCCGATTTGATCGAAGTATCCATTAATCGCAGAAAGCTTGTACTTGATCGCACCAAAAATTTGGCTATTTACAAGGGAAAGACTCAATCACTGTCTTTTAGAACCCGTAATGGACAGCTCTTTGTTAATGTAGACCATTTCATTCCAATTCTTTCCGAACTATTAGGCCGACGCATGATCTATGAAAAAACAAGCAAGAGCATCCACTTGCCCAAAAAACGCGATGTTCATGTCACATTGAGAATGCGAAAGGTGAAGGATGGCTACCATGTAGTACTTACCTATTCCCACCCTTTGGCAGCTCCTAAAATTGAGAAAGCAGGCCGAAACCTCATTGTCAAGATTAACGCCAGTCCCATAATATGGGAGCAGTCTGGATTTGAGACGAATAACGCTGTTACCGATATGGAGTTATACGAGAATTTGCCAAACGATTCGACCGAGATCCTTTTTAGAATTGGCAAGAAAGCCCTAAAATACAATGTAGATCCCTACACACCAGAAAATCCTCGGACGGTTATCAAAATAACAGGCGACTTCGAGGAAGAAGACAATACAATGGGATCTACAACCAACATTTCAGGACAATCAGGAATTCGTAGGATCATGATTGACCCCGGGCATGGGGGTAAGGATCAAGGCGCTAAAGGCCCGACAGGCCTCCTGGAAAAAGGGGTCACTCTAGAATTGGCAACAGCCCTCAAGACAAGACTCTCTGAAGCTGGCTATGAAGTAAGGCTGACACGCAAGGATGATACATTACTCTCTCTTAAAGCACGCACCGGAATGGCCAATGAGTTCAAGGCTGATCTCTTCCTGTCCGTTCATGTGAACGCAATTCGTTCTCAAAACGCCACTGGAAGTGAAACCTATTACCTTTCCCTTGATGCTTCGGAATCCTACAGCAACCCTCATTACGAAGAATTTGGCGAAGAAGAATCGGGACCCATGGACCAACTGGACGATGATCTTAATCTCATTCTATGGGATATGGCTCAGACGAAACATATTGAAGACAGTTTTCGAATCGCTCGCTACATCCAACAAGAGCTCAATAGCCTGGCAGGCGTTAGAAATCGAGGCGTGAAACAAGCCCCACTCAAAGTCCTAAAAGGCGCTACTATGCCGGCGGTTCTCATTGAAACCGCCTTTATTTCCAATAAAAACGAAGAGGCTAAACTGAGGAGCTCGGAATTCAAGGATAAAATCGTTCAATCAATAATAAGAGCCATTTCCCTTTACGATGAAGACGTGATCAGGCGTTCGACGGGTCGAAAAAGTGGTGGAGAGGATCCAAATCAATGATCTCACTCCGCCCTCCTCGAATTCATGCGGTTCTCAGTTTCGGATGTTTTTTAGCACTGATTTTTCTTGCTTGCTGCGGCAAGCCGTCTGGGCAGCCTGAAACGGACCAAGAAGCTATCCTACAGCCCCAACGTCAGGTTCTCCCCGATGAGAATACAGAAGAAGATAGAATACGCAGTGTCGAGGTCTATTATCGTCATCCTTTTATTGAGGGCATCGTTCCTGTGAGAAAAGAGATCTTTAAAACGTCCAACAAGGCTGATCTGATCAAACAGGTTATCGATCACCTGACTATTCCTCCAGATCCCGAGGAGGGCTTTACACTGTGGCCTGAAAATACTCATGTTCGAGAGGTTTACACGCTCCCTGACGGAACGGTAGTGGTGGATTTCGATGGACGCTTTATCGAAAGTATTCGTGTGAGCGTATGGGATGAAGACTTCATGATCACCAGTTTGGTCAACTCTATTGTTGAGAACTTCCCTGAATACGACAAGGTGCGCATTCTAGTTCATGGTTCCGTCCAAGAAACCCTTTTAGGGCATATTGATATAGAATTTCCCCTTGTTCATCGAAACAGTATCTACACCATTGTGCCCACACCAGAGGTGGCTGATGAAGTCATAATTGAAGACTTGCTCAACGACGCCAACCTTCAAAAAAACCTCTAACTAAGTAAAAAAATGATATTTTTTTTAAGTCTTTTGCCTTAATTTCTCGTTATTGATTTTGGGGGGACATTATGAGGCAGGTTTACATGAGACTTTTTTCGTTGATTTTTACAATTCTAAGCGCCGCATCTCTAATGGCGCAGATAAACGAGGAAATGACGGTTGTACTTCGCGATGTACGAGTACATGTCATAGATGCGGAAGGCAAGCCCGTTGTGGGGCTCACCGTTGAGGACTTTAATGTCAAGGACAACAGGCAAACCAGAGAAATAGATTATTTCGAAGAGATACGGCCTGTTTCTGGAGATGTTTTACAACAGGAAAGTGTGGAAGAAGTATCCAGGCCCAACCAGATAAAGTCCAAACCATTTGACCGCTCCCACAAAAATGCCGACCGGTTTATGGTTCTCATGGTTCAAAGTGCAAATATGACCAAAGGTGCATTTGATCGAGCCATTCCCGCTCTCATCGATTTTGTGGACAATGGGCTTGGTTCCAATGATCGAGTGAAGATCATTCAAATGGATGATTCTTTTATTCATTTAACCGGATTCACAAAGGATCGGGCTCTAATGAAAGAAGCTTTGGGCAAAATGAGATATAAAGGCGTCATGTATCGCGCCCTTCATAGGGCGGATGAAGCAGTCTATAGCCGAATTGAGGACTGGTTGCGAATGCATCCGGATTCTAGAGATGGGGCATCAATGTTGGTGAGAAACGCCATCGCAGCCAAAGCTCGGCTGAAGAGGGACCATTATGTTGCATTACAGCTTAATTTGCTGGACATTGCCCAGATGATGGAAGAGGTGGATGGAGCCAAGTCCATATACCTTGTAAGCGGCGGATCCTTTATAGATGTAGGAGGCGCTGGCGACACTTCTAACTTGTCAGAAGAACTGGGAGCAGCCATGAACCGGGCGGACGTAACAATCTATTCCATGCTCTACCGCCCTACCTCCCCGCCTTTCAACCGAAGCTTGCCTAATGAAATAGAAACGGGAAAACGGGTTTCGGCAGATAATCCGGAAAACGATTATGACGCTCAAAAATGGCTGCGCATGTTAAGAGAAGATAGTAGCTTCCCCCCGTCGGTCGGGGGATATTCCGCCACCAATAGCACGCAGGTTACCCTGAATACTGGTTTTGAAAATAACAGGCACCTGGAAACGGGTCCAGCCATTGCTGCAGAATCGACAGGGGGTATTTTTAAGAAATACTACAACACCACAGACATGACCGAACATATGAAAAAGATGCGCAATCTCTCTAGCTATTACTATCGCTTAAGCTACCGCCTTTCTACTAAAGACACTGGATCCAGGTTAAATATAAGCCTGAAGAATAAAGAGCGGGGTTGGAAACTCCATTATGGAAAAGATTATACGCCAAAACGTCCGTTTGAAAAGCTCTCAAAAGAAGAACAGGCAATGGCAGTCGGAGCAAGAATCCGCTACAGCAACAAGTTCAGGAATGACTTAAATGCAACCTTCTGCCAAAATCTCTTCAAACAGCCCAATGGAGATTGGTTGACTTCCGTCATGGTGGAAATGGTGGCGCATCCTTTCCCGAAAAAGGGGCTTTCTATTAACTATGCTGCAATGGACAATGAGAGAAATCTATTAGATATTACGAGCACCCTCCTTGAGGAACCCCCAAATTCACACAAGGGAAAGCCGGCCAATTTGATGGCGGTTATTAAGAAAAACGCCCCTATGGGCATGTACGATGTTCTCATGTCTGACACAAAACCAAGATATGTTCGGTATTACTTGAGAAATTTGGATACTGGTGATGTATCTTTCATGGAACAAGAAATTCCGGAAACGCCATCTGGAGGAGCCTTTTCAAGCGATATCCTCGTTACGACACAGAAAATCGGTACGGTAGTTGCCCTGAATCACCTCCGTAAGCTGCATATAAATAATCTCGCAGAAGACGATCAAAAACGCATTGATCTGGATCCATTTTGGCTGAAACATAAGATTTTTAAGCCGGGGTTAGCGGGGGAAATCGTTGCTTCTGATCCACTTTGGGTTTATTTTCATCTCACAGACTCAGTGAAAAAGCTGAATAAAATAAAGATTTTTGCAGAAACTCATGATAGCAGAATTCAATTACCCACAAAAGTAGTGGACCATTCGGAGGTAAACGGCGGACATCATATTTATGTGGAAGTCATTGCGCGAGATCTAAAACCAGGCAATTACAATCTCAAGGTTGAAGTGAAAAATAGCGCGACTGGTCAAATCGAATACCAGGACGCGCCACTTTCCATCACAACCCTTTAAGCCTTTTCAGATTGTTTCAGCGATCTGACCTGCCAGACCGCTGAAACAATTCTCCTCTAGGCAAAATTCCTCTGGCTACGCCGGATCGAAGATTATTTAGACATCTCAGATTTCAAAGCTTATACACATCCCCGCCTGGATTAATAGAAGTTACCACCGCGACCTTTCTGAGCTAATCCCCCAAGCCGCTTGATTTAATAGCTTTTGAATAGTTTCGGATGGTAATAGACCGTCAATGCTTGTGAAGCATGACGCCTCGGGAAATCATTCTGGTTCCTGTGCATTTTTATCAATAACAACCCCACCCCTCTCCCCTTCTGGCTTTCAAAAACAAAAAACCCATAGCGAGACCATTGCGGTTTTTCTTGAAAGGCTATAGATTATTAGGGTCGAAGTTTTTTAAATGGCGGAATACATGACACAAACAAAAGATGAGATGCAAAATATTCAAGAAACAACTGCTTTCCTGACTGGAAAGATCGGAGATTTCACTCCAGAAATAGCCATAGTTTTGGGATCGGGCCTCGGCAATTACGCCGAACAGATTCAGGTTCACAAGATTATTCCTTACCATGAAATCCCTCATTTTAAGCAAACGGGGGTTGTAGGTCATTCAGGCAATCTGGTTTTTGGAGAAATTTCAAATAAGAAAGTGGTTTGTCAGCAGGGCAGATACCATTTCTACGAGGGCCACTCTATTCAAGATGTTGTGTTTCCCGTTAGGGTCATGGCCGCATTGGGTGCAAAAACCCTTATCGTTACCAACGCTTCAGGTGGAATAAACCTTGATTTCCGCGAAGGCGACATAATGCTCATTCGAGATCAAATAAATTTTCAAGGGGCCAATCCACTGATAGGTCCAAATCTCGAAAATCTGGGGCCACGTTTCCCAGATATGAGTTATGCTTACGACCAGGAATATTCTGAAAAAATGCTGCTTTTAGCACACAAGTTGGAAGTAGATATTCGCCAGGGCACATATCTGGCCGTTACGGGTCCATGTTATGAAACACCCGCTGAGATTCGTATGTTCCGCACCCTTGGAGCCGATGCCGTCGGCATGTCAACCGTACCTGAGGTTATTGCAGCAAACCATTGCGGAATGAGAGTTTTAGGGCTCTCTTGTATTTCAAACGCCGCAGCAGGCATTACAGATGAAAAGCTGGACCACACAGACGTTGAACGGGTGATCGGGGCCATGGCTTTCCAATTTGAAAACCTGGTCTCCCGTTGGATTGAGGCGATATAATGAGTAGGGAACTATTAGAAGCAGCCTGGAACGCCTTTGAATACGCCTACGCACCCTATTCGGGATTCCAGGTAGGCGCCGCTATCCAGACTCGCTCGGGTAAAATTTGGGCAGGTTGCAATGTGGAAGTAGCCAATTTCGGCTGCACCCTTTGCGCAGAACGAACAGCAATTGTAAAAGCTGTGAGTGAAAATGACTTAATCCCAGGTGAGTTAGATGTGGTGCTTGTGGCGGCTAAAACCAAAAAACCAACTGCCCCATGTGGCAGTTGTCGGCAAATGATTGAGGAATTTTCAAATAGTCAAACCCGGGTTTTATTATCCCCTGAGCCCGGGGTCGTTAGTCTGGAGCTGCTGCACTCAGACCTTTTGCCTTACTCTTTTAGTGGCAAAGATTTTCTTGTTTCCCACCCAAATTCTGAACCTGAGGATATTTGAAAATACGAGATCAATTATAGCCGTATCCAAAACATAAGCCGTCTCCATTCCGTATATTAAGGCGCGGGATGATATGAAATCGGAATTTGATTCCGGAATGAAACGGTCCTCTTATGATTAAAGGAGAGATAATGAAAAAATGGCAAATGCTGTGCATTTTAGCGAGCCCATTTTTCTTGCTTGCAGATAATATCCAACAGGTTAAAAACGGAAAAACACCCAAAGAAGGCTATACCTTAAAATTAACAGAGGATTTAAGATTCGGAGCCGATGACGGAGGGGATGAGTACCTCTGGCCAGGAAGTACTGTGACCCTTCAGGCAAATTCTAAAGGCCATATGTTTGTCATGGACCCCCTGGCAAAAAGAATCCTTGAATTTGACCCGAAAGGGAAATTCGTCAAACAAATCGGCGGCCCGGGCGAAGGACCCGGCGAGTTCACCTTCATTTCACAATTTCAGGTGTTTCCAGACGACACGATCATGACATTTGGACGTTCAGGCGCCCAGTCAGTTATCAACTTTTTTGACGCCCAAGGCAATTATGTGGATCAAGTGACCGGAACATCTCCCGCCTTTATCCTCCAGCAAGTAGTCTATTCGCCAGACAAGAAAAGAATCGGCGCGACAGCTCTCCTTTTGGATTTTAAAAAGCCCTTTATGACCACAGTTTTCTCCTTATTAAACGATAAGTTTGAACCCCAAGAGGAGATTTTCAAATTTGAAACCCCATCCGTCAACCCTCAACGATTCGGCGAATCCGCATATTGGGTGGAATTCATGGCCGACCAGTTTAAACCTTTTGCGCAAGGTCTAAATGTATTCTTCGTGTTCAACCCGGATGGAACCTTCTACACATCCATAGCAAAATCCTACGAAATAACCAAATGGGACGCCAACGGCAAAAAGCAGATGATTATCTCTAGGGACTATTCCCCTATTCCTCAATCTCAGGAAGAGATCATGGCCATAGTGGATCCAGTTTTAGAGATTCTTAATGCCCAATTGCCACCTCAATTACAGTCAATTGTGACTCAAAATGTGATTGAACAAGCGGTTACAAAGGCAGAGTTTCCGCCAAGAAAAAACCCCATCCACAACATGTTGCTGATGGAAGATGGCACCCTACTCGTGATCCACGACAACAGCGCCCTTACCAGGAAAGCAACCGCAGACATTTTCAGTAAAGAAGGGAAATTTTTGGGATCTTTCTCTCTCGGAGGAAATGGGTTGCCCAGAATGAGTTTTA
>JBNKOV010000041.1:0-14615 GCA_050294955.1 Holophagae bacterium | reverse complement strand
CGCTGCACCAGGTAAAGGCCCAGACCAAGCCCCTGCTTGGATTGTTTTTCTGCGTTGAATACCCGTATCTTTTTTAAAGCGGCCAGGTCCACCGTCTCGCCATAATCTCGAATGGATAAATGCACCTGTTCGCCCTCCCGCGAGACCTTGACATCAATATGTGTCCCGGCATGAACCCTCGCATTCTCAAGTAGATTCACCAAAACCTGGCTCATGAGCCCGCTATCCCAATGGACCGTAATGCCCGGACATTCCAGGTCTATCTCCTGTTCGGAAAGCCGGGATACGCTGTCTAAAATTTCAGGCAGCCATTCGTGGAGCTTGATGGCAGTGGGGCTGGGCCTGAATTTGAAATATTCGAAGCGAGCCGCGCTCAGTAGATTCTCAACAAGGAACTGCATTTTCAGGCACTCACGATGGATATGCTGATGGTAGGGCCTGTATTTAATGGGGATCTGATCCTTGCGATCCAATAACATCTCGGAGAACTGGCGCATGACGGCGAGGGGCGTCCTCAATTCATGAGAGGTTGCGGCCAGGAGTTGCTTTTGAGTGTGGTTCACCTTTTCATAACGGGTCAAAACGCCAAATAACAGTAAAAAAAGGAGTTCCATCACAGCACAAGCCCCGCCGTAGAACAGAGCCGCGTAGCGCAACGGACCCGAAGAGGTGGCCTTGGGTTTCAGGGTGAGTTGAACCCCGTCAAGGTTCAGCCAGTGCTCCGACGCAGCAAAGACCGTATCCAACTCGAAGGCTTCCAAGAGTTTATTTAAATCGGACCGGGCCTTGTCGGGCAGCGCCAACAGATAACGGACCTCATCCACCTCCACCAAAGCCAGAAAACCCATAGACGCTGGAGCAGGGTTACGGCCGGTGAAAGCCCATTGTTCATGCAACAGATCCGCCAGGGTTTCGGGGATGCGCGAGAGGAGAAAGGCGTAGTCTTTTTGGTCGATATCCCTTGCTTTCCAGAAGTTCCCCATAACATTGTAGAGCTGTTGATAATCCTCGTTGGAGAACACCGCGCTGGGGTCGTTCAAGCATTCCACAAGACCCGCGTAGGCCTTTGGCATGCCCGAAAAGAAGCGCTCAGGGCTTCTGGCCAGGTCGAGAAAACGGCTGTCTGCAAGGGTTGTAGAGCCAACTTTTACGCCAGCAACGTCCCGAAAAATCTCCGGTTCCGGCATGGGCGCCAATCCCTCGATGGGTCCTTCCGGCAGGTTGCGCTTCAGCTTCCAAAAGCTCAGGCGCTCCGGCGCAGTTAGGAATCCATAGACCACCTGGTGAATCATGGCCTCTCGCTCCACAGGCAGAGAAGCCCGCAAAGCCGCGTCCCGCAACAAAAGATCCTTCTGATTGCGATAGCCCTGCCAGAGGAGCAGGGGCGTTCCCGCCGCCAGAAGAAGAATCATAATTTTACCCAGGTTCAGATAGCGTCCCGTCATGCCGCCTATTCTACCCGAGAACGGCTGATATTGGTGCAGTGAATTCTCATATTTGGCATTTCTCCTCCAAACCAACCGCCAGGAGCAGCCTCGAATAGAGCGCCATGGCGCCGAGGAAACCAGATAAAAAAATCAATTTCTCCTTGTTAAATAAGGATCGACAGATTATATTTAGTAGGTGGTAACCCCTGCCCTTATATTACTGCCCATGGTCCATTCGCAGGGATTTTTATTTATATTTGTGAACCCCAGATCTGTAATACCGTATAATTAAGGGGCTTTAGGCTCAGTGGAGATCTTTATATATGCTCGATACAACCCACCCAATTGAAACGCCCGAGGGTGTTAGTCTGGAACTGAAACCAGCAGGTCCCACCCCCAGAGCGGCGGCGTGGGTGATTGATTTACTCATTAGAGCCACGGGCGTTGGCGTCATATACATCGGGCTGGTATTGTTTTTGGGGAATCTGGGCGGTGGCCTGGCCCTTATTTTGTTTTTCCTCACCGAGTGGTTTTATTCGGTTTTCTTTGAAGTAAAGGCAGGTGGACAGACCCCGGGCAAGAAAATCATGAAACTGACGGTGGTCAATCAGGACGGCACGCCCATTGGCTGGGGCGCTTCAATTTTGCGCAACCTTCTGAGAACAGTGGATGCTCTGCCTCTTGTCGCATTGGACCAGAATGGGTCCGGCATCTATCCGGTCTATGGCCTTGGCCTTCTGGTTTGCCTGCTCAACAAGCGGTTCCAAAGATTGGGCGATATGGCGGCGGGAACCCTGGTCATCTATGCGGAGGAGACCTACGCCAGGGAAGTTAACTTCCCAAATGCGGACCCGTCCCCGCCCCCGCAAGCCCTTACACTGCAGGAACAAAAAGCCCTCATAACCTTTGGAGAGCGAAGCGAACGCCTCAATCAAGCCCGCGCCGCTGAATTGGCCGACGTGTTGACGCCCCTTACCGGGAAGAAGGGCTGGGAGGGCGCCCAGAAATTGTTCGACATTGCCGCCTGGTTTATGGGGGGCCGGAAATGAATCAAGAGCTTTTTGAAAAGCGCTTTCGGGATGAGTGGCTGGCCTTTGACACCACCCTCCATGGCATGGAAAAAAATAGGGAGCTGAATGATCCCGCCAGTTTCCCCCACGCCTATCGTCGGCTTTGCAAGCATCTGGCTCTGGCCCGTGATCGACAGTACAGCGTGCATCTTGTGAATGAACTGAACGCCATGGCAAAGCGCGCTCACAGCTACCTCTACAAATCACAGCAGTTTACTGTCCACAAGGCACTGCGGGTATTTACCCACGACTTCCCACAGGCGGTACGAAAGAATGCCGGCCTGTTCTGGCTCAGCAGTTTGTTGTTTTACGGTCCGTTTTTCGCCGTCATCATCGCCATCAATCAAAGACCCGAATTGGCATACAGCTTCATGTCTGACTATCAGATCACGACCATAGAGGAAATGTACGACCCCAACACGCCCAAGGACCGGGGCGCCGCTGAGGATGTGATGATGTTCGGTTTCTACATTCAAAACAATGTAGGCATTGCCTTTAGAACCTTCGCTTCCGGCCTTCTTTTTGGGGTTGGCTCTGTGATCATTCTTCTTTTTAATGGCTTCGCCATTGGCTCGGTCGCCGGCCATCTCATTGAGGTGGGATTCCAAGACACGTTTCTGCGTTTTGTCTGCGGCCACTCGCCTTTTGAGCTGACCGCCATTGTGTTGGCTGGAATGGCGGGCATGAAACTGGGTTTTTCCCTGCTTCTTCCAGGCAACCACTCCAGACGCAGGAAGATGATGGAAACGGCCCACGGTCTGCTGCCTGTGGTATACGGCATGGGCGTTATGCTGGTCATTGCCGCCTTTATTGAGGCGTTCTGGTCGCCTCGCACCCTGACCGCCGCGCTCAAATATGGCTTTAGCGGTTTCTTCTGGCTCCTGCTTGCGGCCTACTTTCTCTATTCTGGGAGAGAGAATGAGAATTGAAGATTTAAATGTGAATGTAAGGCCCCGATCCAAATGGGAGTCGGTGGATCTGGGCGTCCGCATGATCCAAAACTGGGGCTGGTCTGTATACAAGCCATTATTGATCCTACTGGTTCCTTTCTGGTTGCTGGCCCTCCTCCTGCTTCCTGTAGAAAAGGGGTTCGTGTTTATTGTGGCCCTTTGGTGGCTCAAACCTCTTTGGGGACGCATTCCGCTGTATGTGATCAGTAGGGCCATGTTTGGCAAAGCGCCCTCTACAAAGGAGACCTTAAAAGCCATTCCGGGCATGATGCGCCACGGGTTTATTGGACAACTCACGGTCTTCAGGTTTTCTCCGAACCGGGCTCTGAACATGCCAGTTATCCTGTTGGAAAATCTAAAGGGCAAAGCCCGGAGCAAGCGAGCGAGGGTGATCAACTCGCGGCTGCTCCCCTTCAATTTCCTTCTTTGCTGCATTTTTTTGGCCCTTGAATGGGTCGTCCTATTTGAAGGTCTCCCTTCCTTTTTGGACAGCTTGTACCCAGAAGAACTTTTAAAGCCCATGGGAACAATGGCGGTTTATAAATATACCCCGTATTTCCAAACCGGATTCTACCTTTTAGCGGTTTTAATCCTTGAGCCATTCTTTGTGGCTGCGGGTTTTGCCCTCTATCTCAACACCCGAACGGTTCTTGAGTGTTGGGACATTGAGCTGGCTTTTAAAAAGATGCGCATCCGTTTTTCTCAAGCTTCATTGTTCCTTTTGTTTGTTTTGGGGGCGCTGCTTGCAGGGAATCATCAGGCCATTGCCATGCCCCAGGATTCGCCCAATCCGGAACAGGCTCTTGAAGAAGTCATGGCTCATCCTGATTTCGGCCGCGTGGTTAAACAAAAGGCATGGCGCTTTAAAGGCAAGTTCAATGATTCCAAGAAGGAGCCTGTGCAGATAGAGCCAATGACCATCGGCCCTTTTCTCGCTGAAATCTTTAGGTACCTTTTTTGGGGCCTGGTCATTGTTCTGATCGCTGTATTGCTGTACTTCCTGGTTAAAGCCCTCTTCAATATTGAAATGGGCTCGAAAAACCCAACCCCCCAGCCGTCTCCGGAACCGGAGGCCGTTGTCCGGGAAAAGATCATTTTGGAAGGTTTGCCGGTGGATATTGTGAAGGCGGCCAAGAGCTACTGGGAACAGCAAGACCAGAGATTAGCCTTAAGCACATTGTTTCGTGGGGCATTAAAAGCCCTCACAGATCGGGGCTCTGTTGTGTTTGGGGATTTTGCAACAGAGGAGGAATGCCTACGACTGGTTCGGAAAAATGCGGAACGGGACTTCTTTGACTTTTTTAAAGAGCTTACCCGAACCTGGCAATCGCTAGCCTACGCCCATCGTCCTCCCGATGACGAACAATTCCATAACCTTTGTACTCAATGGCTTAACCATTTAGGGGTTGTGAAATGAAGCAGGCATGGATTATTTTTGTCGCCGCCCTTGCTATTATTGGCCTTGCGCTACTCTTCTGGTTTTCCCTATTTGAACGGGTTGAGGTGGATAAAAACACCGGATTCAGCGAGGAGGCGCGCTCAAAACCCTTTTTAGCAGCGGAACGCATGTTGAATAAGCTCAATATTCCCACCATTGTCTACAACTCACTTTCCTCCAATTATGAGTTGCCGCCAGAAGACGGGGCGCTTCTCATCACTTCTTCGAGAAAGACGATGAGTGGCGCGAGAGCCAACGAATTGCTGGACTGGGTAGACCAGGGCGGCAGCCTCTATCTTATTGCTCATAATAGTGGTTCACCCGTGCCCGATCCTCTGTTGGATGATTTCGGTATTTACGCCTACCTGCCCGAAATGGAGCCGGAGGATGAAGAGGAACCCCAGACGCCTGAAGAGGAGCCAGAGGAGGCGGCTGGCGAGGAAACGCAAGAGGACGTGGAGCCATTTCACTCCAAGATCGATCTAGATGGTAAAACCTACAAGGTGGACCTGGGATACAAGATGTTGGGTTGGAGTTTGGAGCCAGGCGGCTTCAATACGGCGTACAACTCAGCCGCTGTAGATATGCTGTCCTTTCAATCCGGCGAAGGTCGCATTGTTGTTTTTACGACCGCCGACTTTATGACCAACTTGAATATTCGGGAACTGGATCACGCCAGCTTTATCTTTAATCTTTTTCAAATGAACGAACGTGTTCCCAGCGAAATACGCATCATTTACGGTGAGTCCTACCCCACCATTTGGGAGTTCCTTTACGAAAAGGCCTGGGCGATCATGCCCGGACTCGCGCTTTTTCTAATTGTCCTGATTTGGGCGCTTGCTCCCAGGCACGGGCCAATGGAGCCTGACCTCCCTGAGGCGCGACGTCGCCTTATGGAGCACGTGGAAGCCAGCGGCAAATTCCTCTGGCGGCTTGAAAAGGGGAAAAGCCTGTTGGACGCGTCGCGCAACGCCTTTCGAGATCGACTTCGCAAATGCAGACCCATTTGGACAAGGCTGAGCCATGAAGATCTATGCCATCAACTCTCAGATCTTTGCGGTTTGGAACCTGCGCCCATAAACGAGGCCCTGGTTTCCACCACGCCTACCAACGAAGCCCATTTCCATCAACTGATAAAAAGCCTTGAAATCATGAGGAGAGCCCTATGACCGAAGAAATCCGTCCTCCCGAAGTTCCGGGAGAACCGCCAATGCAACCAGCCGCTGGATCTCGCGTGAATCAATTCCAGGATTCATCGAATCTCGTGCAGAAAATGCGGGATGAAATTAGCAAGGCCGTGGTTGGTCAGGACGAGGTGATCGACCAGGTTCTGGTGGCCCTGCTTGCTGGAGGGCATGTGCTCATTGAAGGGGTTCCCGGTTTGGGCAAGACCCTGCTGGTTCGGGCGCTTGCGCAAACCTTCAACGGTCAGAACAACCGCATTCAGTTCACCCCAGATCTCATGCCTTCGGATGTGATTGGTCACGTGATGTACGACATGCAACAGGGCCAGTTCAAGATTCGTAGAGGCCCTATTTTCACCAGCATTCTCCTGGCCGATGAGATCAACCGGGCGCCGGCCAAAACCCAGGCCGCCCTCTTAGAAGCCATGCAGGAGTATCAAGTTACATTGGAAGGCAAATCCATGGCGCTGCCCAAACCGTTCATGACCCTTGCCACCCAAAACCCCATTGAACAGGAAGGCACCTATCCCCTGCCCGAAGCCCAGTTGGACCGCTTCCTTTTCAAGATACATATCGCCTATCCTGAAGAACGAGAAGAATTTGAATTGGTTCAAATGGTGGTGAACGACAAGATTGGCGACACCTTTGATCTGTCTCAGGTTTCCGAGGTTCTAACGGCTCAAGATATTGTGGACCTGCGCCAGACCACGGCAAAAGTGCAGATAGACGAACGAGTTGCAGAATACGCTGTACGATTGGTTCGGTCCACCCGGGAATGGCAGGGCGTGGCTGTGGGAGCTGGTCCTCGCGGTCCCATTGCCCTTTTGCGAGCGGCCCGCGCCCAAGCGCTTCTCAGCGATCGGGACTTTGTCATTCCCGACGACATCAAAGCCGTTGCAAAGCCCGCCCTCAGGCACAGACTTATGCTCACGCCCGACATGGAAATTGAGGGCAAAACCACCGACCACATGTTAAGTGAAATTCTGGAACACGTCGAGGCTCCTAGAATATGAAACCTTCCCGACGCGCCCTTTACCTGGCGCTGTTTCTATTTCTATTTACATTTTTCACGCCAACCGGCCATCTGGTGCTGGAGACGTGGAAACTTCTGACGGTATTGTTCTTGCTG
This sequence comes from Holophagae bacterium, assembly GCA_050294955.1. Taxonomy (GTDB): domain Bacteria; phylum Acidobacteriota; class Holophagae; order Acanthopleuribacterales; family Acanthopleuribacteraceae; genus JBNKOV01. The sequence continues at coordinate 7,417 of JBNKOV010000041.1, read as the reverse complement.
GTTGCAACAGTAGACCTTGCCCTGGTCCTTCGCAGGCCTCAGCCGGAGACCCGCCGCATTGTTTCCCATACTTTGCCCCTGGGCGTTTGGAGCCAGGTGTCTCTAAAACTGTTTCACCGGGGCAAAAAGCCTGTGTTTATAAAAGTTCACGACTTCCATCCCGCCTCCATGAAGGTGAGAGATCAGCCTCGCGAGACCATTCTGTCCCCGGACACGGAAGTGGAATTGCCCTACCGCGTCCAACCCGTAGAACGGGGCCTCTTTCAGTTTTTGCCCACCCACATTCTCGTAAAATCGCCGCTGGGCCTGTGGTGGCGGAGCTGTAGAAGTGGAGAGGCATCAGAAGTACGGGTGTACCCAAACTTCCAAGCAGTAGCGGGTTATGCGCTTCTGGCCACCAATCAGAGACTGACGCAGATTGGCATTCACCGCAGACAACGCAGAGGCGAAGGTCGGGAATTTCACCAGATGCGCGAGTTCGTGCAGGGCGATTCCATGCGTCAGATCGACTGGAAGGCTTCATCCCGCATGAGGAAACTCATTTCCCGGGAATTTGAAGACGCCAGAGACCAACAAGTCGTTTTCTTACTGGACTGTGGCCAAACCATGCGTTCCCAGGACGGAGACCTCAGCCATTTTGACCACGCCTTGAACGCGGTCCTGCTCATGACCCATGTCGCCCTGCGCCACGGGGACGCCGTTGGTCTCATGACCTTCAGTGGAGATCATCGCTGGTTGTCTGCTCGCAAGGGCAAGGCGCAGATGAACCTTATCCTGAATAAAACCTTCGACATACAGCCCAGTCTTCATACCTCCGACTTCATTAACGTGGCGCGAAACGCGCTGGTAAATCTCAAAAAACGCTCCCTCATCATCCTGGTCACCAACATCCGAGACGAGGACGGCGGAGATCTGGCGGACGCATTGAAGATGCTGAAAAAGAAACATTTAGTATTACTCACCAGTATGCGGGAGCGGGTGCTGCACGATGTGGCGGACGGGCCGCTTGTGAAATTTGAAGACAGCTTGAGAGTGGCTGCAACCCATGCCTATTTATCCAAGCGACGCGACGTCTACAACCAGCTCCAAGCGCGGGGCGTGTATTGCGTGGACACCATTCCGGAGCATCTGCCCATCAGCATGATCAACAGTTATCTCGACATTAAATCTCAAGGCGTTTTGTAGGCCCTGCTTCTCCAGGTTCGGGTATAATATGCGAGACCCTGCGGGTCAGCTTCAATACCGGAACAGGAGACGCCAATGTCCGTAGAAACCAGCAACCAAGAAGATTTCCAGTACTTTACCGAATCGTTTGCCGATGTTAAGATCCTGCGCTACCGCATTCCCGGTTTCCAGGACCTTCCGCTGGAACGCAAAAAACTGCTCTATTTTCTCTACGAGGCTTCTCTCTGCGGCAGAGACATAATCTGGGACCAGAACTACAAGCACAACCTGCTCATTCGACGCACTTTGGAGGCCATGGTTCAAAGTTACCAGGGCGACCGAACGTCGGAATCTTTTGAGCAACTGTTGGATTATACAAAACGGGTTTGGTTCTCCAACGGCATTCATCACCACTACTCCTCCGCCAAATTCACCCCAGAAATCGATTTTGAGACTTTTGCAAATATCGCCCGCAACTGCCCGGACGGCAACTTTCCCCTAAAACAGGGCCAAACCCTGGACGACCTGCTGAACTTCCTGAAACCCATCTTGTTTGACAGTTCGGTTGACAATAAAAAAGTAAACAAAGGCAGAGACTTGGATCGGGTCGCTAATTCTGCGGTCAATTATTATGAGGACGTAACCGAAGCCGAGGTGAACGCCTTTTACGAGCAACTCTCAGACCCCAACGACAAGACGCCGATTTCCCACGGCCTTAATTCACGCCTTGAAAAACGAGACGGCAAACTGGTTGAGGTTCCCTGGAAGGTGGGTGGTCTTTATGGAGAGGCCCTGGCGCCCATGGTTCAGTGGCTGGAAAAGGCCGTTGAGGCCGCTGAGAATCCCACTCAGAAGACCGTGCTCTCCAAATTGGTGCAATTCTACAAGACCGGCAATCTGAAGGACTTCGACGATTACAGCATTGCATGGGTGCAGGATATTCAATCGGACGTAGACATGATCCACGGGTTTATCGAGTCTTATAACGATCCCATGGGTTATCGAGGCTCTTACGAAGCCATGCTCTCGGTTAAAGACCCCGTTGCAACAAAGCGGATTCAGACCATCGCCAGTGAAGCCAACTGGTTTGAAGCCCATTCCCCCACGGCTCCCGAACACAAAAAGGAAGAGGTAAAGGGCGTAGCGGGTTCGGTCATCAATGTCATTGTGGCCGCAGGGGACGCTTCACCCGCCTGCGCCATTGGCGTCAACCTGCCTAACGCGGACTGGATACGAGAACAGCACGGTTCCAAGTCGGTGAACCTGGCCAACGTGGTGACCGCATACCGCAGAGGATCCGGAGACCTGCATGAGGCGTTCATTTACTCCGAAGAGGAGTTGGCCTGCTACCACACATACGAGGATCTTTCAGACGACCTGCACACAGATCTTCACGAGGTTATAGGCCACGGTTCCGGCAAGCTTTGCCCGGGCGTAGCAACCCCCAAGGAGACTCTGAAGCACTACCAGTCCACCATTGAAGAGGCAAGGGCCGATTTGGTGGCGCTCTACTTTATGATGGACCCTCACTTGATCGAACTGGGGCTCATGCCTTCGTTGGACGCAGGCAAGGCCTCCTACGACGGGTTCATCAGGAACGGGCTCCTGGTGCAGCTCCGCCGTCTGGAACCCGGTGAAGATCTGGAAGAAGATCACATGCGCAATCGCCAGTTGATCGCCGCCTGGGCTTATGAAAAGGGCGCGCCCGAGGGCGTTATCGAGAAAAAGATAAAAGACGGCAAGACCTATTTCGTGGTGAACGACTATCAGAAATTGCGCGATCTCTTCGGACAGTTGCTCAAACTGGTACAGCGCATCAAATCGGAGGGCGACTTTGAGGCGGCGGAGGCTCTGGTCGAAACCTATGGGGTTAAAGTGGATCGCCAATTGCACCTGGAAGTGTTGGAGCGTTTCAAGGCCCTGAACCTGGCGCCCTATAGCGGGCTCATCAACCCCAAACTGGAGCCGGTTTATGAAAATGGAACACTGGTAGACGTAACGGTCAGCTATCCCACGTGTTTTCAATCACAAATGATGGATTACGCAGAAAACTACGGATTTCTGGCTCGGGTCATTTAATCTTTTCTGGCCGTAGGGTCCTGGTTGCGTGGTATAATAAGTGACGCCAGATTTAACCAAATGTCCTGTATTTGGATTAGAGTTTTAGGGGGGTCTGGCTAAAGGTCATTACATTAAATCATTGCTTCAGGATCCGGGTTATCCGGGTTTATCTATGGGATTCTATTTATGAAAGAAGATTCTGCCTATACCCTTGTTCTGGTTGGGGCCGCCAAAGCCAGGATGACTGCGCTAAAAAAATTGCTCCATAAGGCCGATCGCAACATTATTTCGGTTCAATGGGGGGATGCGCCCCAGTCAGATTTACCCATAAACCTCATCATCATGGACGCTTTGGAAAAGGCCACTGAGCATCTTGACGACCTGAAGGCCTGGCAAGCCAGCTATCCCCGCGTTCCCATGATTCTGGTTGTGAAGGATTTTAAGAAGTTCAAACTTCCCAAAGACATGCAAAACCTGGACGTGGCGCCCATGATGCCCGATGTTTTAACCAACAAGGTAGACGCGCTGCTTAAGATTTGCGCCCGACAGGAGACGCTTCGGGAGAAGGAAGAGAAGGTAGACCGCACTCAGGAACGGCTTGAACAGGAAATGCTCTATCAAAAAGAGACCGAACGCATCCTCAGAGAAAACGAGCAGACCCTGCGTCGTATCTTCCTGTCCATCGAAGCAACCAGCGAGGCCATTCTCATAACTGAAAGCAGTGAAATTGTGTATTATGCGAACCCGGCCTTCGAAACCCTGACGGGTTACGAGGTTTCAGAGGTGTTCGGCACGTCGGTGGACGATTTTTTCGATTTTGAGCACAGCACAGTCAAGTTGGACGAGATGAAACGGCTCGCCAGAGCAAGCGGCTCCTGGCAAGGTGACGTGACATTAAAGCGCAAGGACGGCAATCCCTACCAGGCCTATCTGGATGTCAACGCCGTAAAAAACCTGAAGGGCGAGTTCGAGGGTTTTATCTTTATCCAAAGAGATATCAGCACCTTAAAAAGCCTCATGGTCAAGTTGGAGAACCTGGCCCGCAACGACAGCCTGACTGGATTAAGCAACCGACGCTTCTTCCTGGAGCGGTTCCACGACGAACTCACCCGAATTAACAGATACGATCATCCCATGTGCCTCCTCCTCATTGACTTGGACAATTTTAAATCGGTAAACGACACCTACGGCCACGCCATGGGCGATCAGGTTCTGGTTCGCTTCAGCGCAGTCATCACCCGGCTCATTCGCAACACCGATTTTGCAGGACGTTACGGCGGCGAGGAGTTCGCAATCGCCCTTCCCGAAACCTCAATGGACGGAGCCGTCGCCTTCGCGGAACGACTGCGCGACGCCTTCTCCCAAGAATCGTATGATCCTACAAATAGGGAACCTTTCACCGCCACCTGCTCTATTGGCGTGGTTGAAATTGGCGAAGGCAACGAGAGCAAGGTGGAACAATGGTTCCAGGAAGCGGACGAAGCGCTCTACAAGGCCAAGGAGGCCGGTAGAAATAGAGTGGAAGTCGCCCCCAAACCGGTGGCGCTCTAAGCATGGGACCATCGCCGAAATAAAGTTTTTTAAAACCCTCCGCGCTTTTTCCCGTAAGAATTGAATGCGGCGATAAAAACACCAGGTGTGACGGGCTGCGTCTTTTTTGGCGCTTTTCTCCACGGCCCTGAAGGTGGAAGACGTCATGCACCATAGTTATTTTCAAGAGAGGACGCGGAGGTTCCCCACATGATATCATTGTGTCTGCTGGCTGTGCTCATGCAAACGGGCGATCAACAAGTATATGAAGAACAGAAGGTTAAATTACACGGATACCTGGTTGGCGTTCCGGATAAATACGAGATGACAGGACTCGCCAAATCCAATTTCCCGGGCGCCTCCCATGTCATTCCCCTTAATGACGCAGCCGGATTGATCATGATCATCGTAGACACCCACAATGAACCGGGCCGGGCTCGCGAGATGATCACCGATGTGGGCAAAATCCTGAAAGATAAAGAGGGATGGCGGGCGTCAATCATGACCTATAACGGCCAGGCCTTTGCCAACGCCATTGCAGGAGACCCCAACAAGGGCGACCTGGCCATCAACATCCCCAATTTAGGCCAAATCACATGGACCGCGAGGCCTGAAGCCTTGACAGAAGCCAACCTCAAGTTTATGAGAATGGGCCGCTCCGACAAATACGGCGCCTCTTCATCGGATGTGGTAAGCCAGATCGGCAAAACCGAAGACCAAAACGCCGTCACCCGAGCCCAGAACTTCATAGCCGGCCTCGCCGCCTTTGACATGGTCCTGGGCCAGTTGGAAAAACGCCTGCCCGGCGAACAACAGGTCCACATGGTGGTCATGGCGGACCACATTGTGCCCAATGAGATGATTCAGGGCCAACAGTCCAACAGTCAGACCGCCAACGGCATCGAAACGGGCGAAATCTGGAATACAGGCGCCGACAACTACTTTGCCTCCAGTCAGAACTACGAGTTCGACTCGCACTACGCCCTGGTCCACGCCTGGGACTTGCAGGGAAGAGCCAATGCATTCCTCACCCAAATAAGCCCTTACCGCGTTACAAAAAGCGATATCCTGGACACCATGCAAAAACGCATCGACCAAATCGCCCGGGTCTACTACCCCGAACCGCAAAAGAATATCCGCTTCAAGCATGGTCGCAAGCGCATGAAGGTGGTGGCCGCAGGCTCTTAAAACAGGCCTGATGAGCCGGTTTCCATCATCTGAATTTTCACCCGTTCCCACACGCCAGAACCCATGTCAAAACCAGGTGGACATTGCCAGTTCGCGCCTTGTAAACGGGGAATCGAGCCCTTGCGGGTTTGCCTTCCCCGAAAACAGGGGTTTTAAAGTACAGAAATGGCAATTGCCAATTGAACATTTGGTCTGGCGATGTTAGATTAAAACAGCCTTCTGACAAGGGGGTTGTGGATTTAAATTCAGTGTGGAAACGGAGTCGTGGGTTGGGTAAGTATCAACATTCGGAAATAGAGGCAAAATGGCAGGCCTGGTGGGAAGAAAACCAGACATACAAAACACCCGAGAAATTGGAAGGTCCCAAGTTTTACGTATTGGACATGTTCCCCTATCCATCGGGTTCCGGCCTACATGTTGGGCACCCTGAGGGGTATACCGCAACAGACATCATCGCCCGCTACAAGCGCGCGAACGGGGTTAACGTTTTGCACCCCATCGGTTGGGACGCCTTTGGCCTGCCTGCGGAACAGTACGCCATCAAAACAGGCACGCATCCGGCGAAAACCACGGCCAACAACATCGCCAATTTCAAGCGACAGTTGAAATCTCTGGGTTTCAGTTACGACTGGAATCGGGAGGTGAACACCACAGACCCCAAATACTACCGCTGGACCCAGTGGATCTTCCTGCAATTGTACAAGAAGGGTCTTGCCTATGTGAGCAAGGCTCCGGTGAACTGGTGCCCCGAATTGGGCACGGTTCTGGCCAACGAAGAAGTGGTGAACGGCGTTTCGGAACGCGGCGGCCACCCGGTTATCCGCAAGCCCATGACCCAGTGGATGCTCAAGATAACCGCTTTTGCCGAAAAACTGCTTCAAGATCTCGACGAGCTGGACTGGCCCGATTCTCTTAAAGAAATGCAGCGCAACTGGATTGGCAAGTCCAACGGCGCCGAGGTGGATTTCAAAGTCAAGGGCCATGATCAGGTTCTTAAAATCTTCACCACCAGACCCGACACCCTCTTTGGCTCCACCTACATGGTCATTGCCCCAGAGCACGCCTTTGTCAATGAGATCGTCACCCCAGATCGCCGTGAAGCGGTGGAGGCCTATGTAGAGCAGGCCGCCCGCAAGTCGGATCTGGAGCGCACCGAACTGGACAAGTCTAAAACGGGGGTTTTCACCGGCGCCTACGCCATCAACCCGGTGAACAACGAAGAGATCCCCATCTATATCGCCGATTACGTCTTGATCTCCTACGGCACCGGCGCCATCATGTCGGTTCCGGGCCACGACGCCCGCGACTGGGAATTCGCCAAAGCCCACGACCTGGAAATCCGCGAAGTAGTGAGCGGCGGCAATGTGGAAGAAGAAGCCTGGTCCGGCACGGGCAAGCTGGTGAACAGCGGGTTCCTGAACGATTTAGACGTTCCAGAAGCCAAGGCGAAGATCATCGCCTGGCTGGAAGAAAA
>JBNKOV010000040.1:0-14656 GCA_050294955.1 Holophagae bacterium | reverse complement strand
AACCTTACCCATGACAAAATTACTCCTGGTAGAAGATGAAGCGGACCTGCGATTTTCTTTGGTGCATAATCTGGAGTTTGAGGATTATGCAGTTGTTGCAGCAGTGGACGGCAATGAAGGCCTTGAAAAAGCGAAAGCCGATAAATACGATCTTATTATTCTGGACATAATGTTGCCAGGGATGGATGGGCTCACGCTGTTGAAGCAGATCAGGACATTTAATGATACGGTTCCTGTGATGATGCTGACTGCCAAATCCTCTGAAATGGATAAGGTAATCGGGTTTGAGCTGGGAGCGGATGATTATCTCACCAAGCCCTTTGGTTTAGGTGAGTTCCTAGCCCGGATCAAGGCTTTGCTTCGCAGGAATCGCAGTAAAAAGGAAGGCCCGGCCCTTACGCGGTTTTTGGATATTGAGGTGGATTTTAAAAATTACACCCTGAGTAAAGAGGGTAAGGAGATTCACTTCAGCCAGAAGGAGTTTCTGCTCCTAAAGTATTTGATAGAGCGGCCCAATCAAGCCATTGACAAGGCTCAGATTCTGGATGCGGTCTGGGGTTATAAGTCCAATGCCACAACCCGCACCATCGACACACATATTGCCCGCATTCGGCGAAAGCTGGGAGATCAGAATCTGAACCGCATTATTCGAACGGTGCCAACGGTGGGTTATAAGTTTGTAGCAGAGCTTTCGGAAGACTGATTGGCCGAAAGGCTGGATTCTGGCGTGTAGATTTGTGGACAAATTGGACTCTAGATTACTGACGCCTGAGAATTGACGAATACGCAAGATTTTTTGCATCATGAACTTCCCTTTTTTTATCAAGTGGTGGCATGATCTTTGCTTTCTCTAAAACTCCATGAAGGAGCTGCGATGAATAAACTCCGCGCTGCCTTCCGATGTCTATATAACGGGGAGAGGACAGAACCAGCATAAAGGAGTCCGTTTATGATCAATATTTTCGTTTTGTCTTTTGCGTTTTTCCAACCCTTGGAAATTGTGAGTCAGTTTCAAAATGGGCAGAAGACACCTCAATACGTTAGCCTGGAAGCAGCGAGCGAGGCCCTGACTTCTCAGTTATTGGAGGCTCTTGGGCGTCAACAATCTGAGTTCTCGATTATGCTTCATGGCATTGCTTCTCCCCGATACGATCATATGGATGCAGATTTATTAAACCTTGCATTTGAGGCCAGTTTAAAAAAGTGCAGTAAGATTAAGCTTGTTGCGGACGCATTCCAGGACAGCATCTATCGGGAAACCGGCGTTCGTCCCGTAGACAGAATATCCCAAAACGCTATGTTGTCTTTTGCCAATGGCATGGGCGTTTCCTATTTGGTGGGCGGCAGTGTAGAACTCCAAAAAAGTGGTGTAGACAGTAGTAGTCATTTACGTCGATATCGGCTGACCCTTTTTCTTGCCGATGTCCGGGGCGAAGGTGAAGTTTGGCGTGGAGAAACCACGCTTATTCTGGCGAAAGACGATCCTCTGTTGGTTTGGTAAATGGCCATATAGGGTCATTTGCCCTGACCGGTTTATGGCCACTGACTGCATTTGATCTGAATTAGGGGGAGACCACATAGATATGGCCATCAAAAACAAACCGGACATGGGAGCCCAAAGCTAGGATTTGCTTGAGTTGAGGATGATCCTCCAGCAATTGAAACCATGCTTTGGAAGCAAACGCAACTTCATGTTCAGGAAGAGATTTCGATCCCTCCAACAGGGCGTCTTGCCAGAAATTTTCCGACAAATAAAACGCTCTGCCTCCTGCCTGTTGTACATTGACTTTAGACCGGGGCGCTTTTTTGATCTCTCCCTCGATAATTGGAGCGGGGGCCAGGGAATCGGCAGTCGCCATCTCCTGAATGGATTCAGAAGCCGAAACTCCAGCATATCCACTTTTTTGTTTCATGCCTCGATAGGCCTTTTCCAAAGCGTCCCGCTCTTCCCGTTTGGGTCTGATAACAGTTGTCGTTTCTTCAATGGCCGAATCTTCAAGGATGAGGTAACTTGTGTAAGGCGTAACAATGCCGTACTTTTTCGCCAGGCCTGTCACCTCCTCCACAAGTTCTTTATCCTCACCTTGGAGCCGAATCTCATCTAGCAGAAAGCCCACCCTGCGTTGAGCCCAGAGCTCTGGAACAAAGGGATGGTTCGTATCCTTCTTGGGAAAAACGAATCGGTGTTCATAGCGCATTTTTTTGCCATTCAGATCGCCCTCCAGCACAATATTGGCAGGACCGGATCTTTCGAATCGGCCAAACACATTGAGAGGCAAGCCCAAGAAAAGATCCGGAAGCTTATTGGGGTGGAGAGCTCGCGTCTTCACACCCGAAATTGTAAGTCGGAGATTGGTCAAAACTGGGGACTGAATTTTGCGGTAAAAAGACGAGAGCTTCAGTTCGATTTCTTCATTTGGCTCGGCATAGGTACGCCAGCCACCCAGACGCCCAGACAATTTATCCAAAAGATGCACATTAATTTCTTGACCAATGCCAAATGTGAAAATGCGTTGAGTTGTGTGGCTTTGGGCGGCCATCTCAATCAGGCGAGTTTCATCTCGCATGCCAATTGTGGGTTTGCCGTCTGTTATCAAGGCAATCAGGGTTGGTCGATTAGAATCACAAGGCAGAGCCAGCGCCTTGCGCAAAGCGTCCTCCAGATTCGTACCGCCAATGGGCTGCAGCTCTTCAATAAATTTTAGCGCCTTTTGTCGATTGGCTTTTGAAGCAGGAAGCAGATTGCCGGAAAAGGACTCCGCTTCCGTAGAGAATCGGATCATCTCAAAGCGATCACCCTGGTTAAGGTTCTCAACACAGAACCGCAAAGCGCTCCGCGCCTTTTCCATTTTTTCGCCAGCCATGCTGCCCGATGTGTCGATTACCAAGATCAGGTCTTTGTCAGAGACACGTTGCGTATTCAAATCGGGCGTAATGGATAGCCAGAAAAAGCCCTCCCCGCCCGATACATGAGCGAGAGCCTGCATGCCCAGAGCTGAGGCGCCTGAAGAGTACAGAAGGGTTATGTCTCTATCGGGCATATAGTTCTCAGCCTCAAGAGACAGATTGGCCTTGGATGCCCCATCCCGGGTAATGGCAAGCTGATGGGTGGGTGAGTACAGCGTTTTTAGCGGTTGATTGGTAGAAACCGATGCTTGGAAAACAAAGGATTCAATGTATTCGGCGGCAAACCTGGATGCTCGAAGGGGATAGGTGTAGCGATGTAGATTATCATCTACTTCCACGAGTTGACGGTAGCTTAGTTTTATCCGTTTTTCAGATCGGGCCTCTATAGGAAAAACCTTTGCTTTGAAGAGAGATCCGCCCATATATTCAAGCAAGGCTGGATCCTTCATTTTCCGCACAATTTCACCATAAATGGTTGCAGCTTTTTTGGCGTCAAGCAGTTCTGCAGGCGTTTCTACGCCGTTAATAAACATGGAAAACGACTCAATGTGAGCGCCTGCTGGAAGTGGAAACAGGTAACTGCCTTCTTCCATGCGGGATCCCGGGTTAAAAAATATCTGTTCTACTTGGGTCAAGGCGTGAACGCCATCCAGGGAAACCTCCACGCCCAGGTGGCGGACTTGAAGTGGTTGGGACAGTCGGGGATGATCTCTGGGAAGATCTGGAACGATGGTCCCTTGAGCCATGACCTCAGCGGAAATTAAAAATATTAGAAAGCGCCATGTGTTTCTCATGTCTTCACCTCATTGATCTTTTGTACCATACTTCTAGAAATCGAAGGATTTCTTCTTAAGCTGTTTCCGGATGGCATTTGAGATGGCGTTGTCCAGCGTAGCATCTTTTTGATGGTCCGTCATCCAGGCTGCCCGGTCCTTTTTGAGCGCATTCAGCTTGGATTCAAGCTCCATTCTTTTCGTTGCTTGTTCGTCAACCCAAGCTTTCCTTTCTTCTTTTTCCATTTCTCGAATGGGTTCTGGCAATTCGGCAGCAGGCATATCTTCCATTTTTGCTCCGTCTCTTACAGCGGAAACCAGGTCCCAAGATTTGGCCTCATAAAGGCCAGACGCTTTGACCAATGTGCGGTCCACCTCTGCTTCCTCCGACATGGACGCCGCGTTTCTGTCTTGCACCACCTGGCGCTTTTTAGCTTTTTCGCCTGTTGGTCCATAGGCCACATAGGTAGCATTTAAATCTTTTCCAAGCCTCAAAATGTCAGCGTCTTGGGGAGCTTTCACAACCGTCACGGCTCGATTCTGGTCAATCACCATGAACTGACCATCGGCCAGGTCGGCCCCTTCCTTCCAATGGGTGTTAATACCCTCATCTTCATTGCCGCAAAACAAAGTGTTCACCAAAATATCTTGCCGAATCGTTTCGCTACAAACATCTCGAAAGTCCATCGTGCCTTGATTAAATGGTTCGTTTCCTGCTATAAAGATCGCTTTGTAATCCCCTTTCTTAGTGCTCCAGGTCAAATTTTTTGCGGCATCGTGAATCGCTTTGCCGCAATATTCCTGCCCTCCGTTGGTTTTAATAGCAAAAAGGGCTTCAGAAACCAGATCGAGATCGCTAGTAAGAGGCGCAAGCATCCGCACATGGCCTTCAGACGCCGGGATGTCAGATTTTCCATATTCAAAAATGGCAACTTCCACCAGGGGTTTTACGCCACTTTTTTGGGCCGTAGCTAAATCATTCACGATGGACCAGAGCCGGGATTTGGCTTGATCTATCAAACCATCCATACTTCCAGATGCATCTAGCAATAAGGCGATCTGAATTTTGGGTTTCTCTTCAGAAGCCCAACCAGGGGTCAGGCATATGGCAATGATGGAAAGGAACAGGGCTTTTTTCATGATATCCTCCTTGCGGTGTTGTCCGCTTTCGGGAGAGGAGACGCCGATCTGAGGTTAAGGTTTCACCCATTTTTTAAATAAAACCGAATTGGAGTAAAGGTGGGGTAAAAAATGACGAGTCAGGCGAGACAGAGCGTCTTAAAAATTTGGAGAGCGCTGGTGTTTTGATGTACAATACCCGGTTTGTATTGGATGGAGGATGATTTTATGACAAATGTGGTACTTATTTCCGGAGATGGCATCGGGCCAGAAATTACAGCAGCGGTGAAGCAAATTTTAGAGGCTGCTGGCGCAGACATCAATTGGATTGAGGCATGCGCAGGTCTGGCTGCTTACGAAAAATACGGCAATCCGCTTCCGGAAGAGACCATTGACAAGATCAAGGAACATAAAGTCGCTCTAAAAGGGCCTTTAACCACCCCTGTTGGAAGTGGCTTTCGTTCCGTAAACGTGCGTTTGCGTAAGGTTTTTGAGCTGTTCAGCAACATACGCCCAGCCAAGACCATTCCTGGCTTGTTCTGCAAATGCGGCGAGGTGGATCTGGTTTTATTCAGGGAAAACACCCAAGGTCTTTACAGCGGGATGGAGCACTGGACAGATGAAACCCAAACCAGGGCTGAAAGTGTCGCTGTAGTAACTCGTGAAGCCAGCGAGAACATTATTCACGCTGCTTTTGAATACGCTCAGCAGCATGGCCGAAAAAAGGTGACTCTGGTACACAAAGCCAACATTCTTAAACTGTCCTCCGGTCTATTTCTGGAAGTGGGTCGTGAGGTGGCCAAAGACTATCCCGAAATCGGATTTGAGGATATTATTGTGGACAACATGGCCATGCAGATGGTTATGAATCCCCAGCGTTTCGACGTGGTGGTAACCACCAACTTGTTTGGTGATATTCTTTCCGATTTAGCTTCTGGCCTGGTGGGCGGTCTTGGATTGACCGGTTCCTGTAATATTGGCGAGAAATATGCCATTTTTGAGGCGGTTCACGGCTCGGCTCCTGACATTGCGGGCCAGAACAAGGCAAATCCCACGGCTCTGCTTTTTTCCGCATTGATGATGTTGGATCATCTCGGCATGGCAGACAAAGCGGAGCGGATTCGTACTGCAACGCTCAAGGCCCTGGCCGACGAGAACGTTCGAACCGGCGACGTTGGCGGTAAGGGAACTACTGAAACCTTTGCTCAGGCGATTATCCGACAACTTTAATCCAATCTGAAAAATCAGTTATCAAAAACGCCCGGAGCTCAGGCTCCGGGTTTTTTTTGCTTCTGGTTTTAAGAAGGTGACGAGTTCCCAGGTCTTTACTGTAAGAATTTTGGGTGAGAAAAAAGTAATGCGGCTATTGAAACGCTTGGATTAAAATACGTCTGATTTCTTGACCGATCTGCCGCATATGGTGTTCTTCCAGAGTTGGATGAAGGGGTAAAGCAAGACTTCTTTTTCCCAGATCTTCTGCTATGGGCGTTTGCCAGTTGTGGATTTCGGGATATTTTTCAAAAGCCCGTTCCCGTTGTATTTCACTGCAACTGCCGCGGCTGCACGGAATACCGATCCGTTTGAGTTCGGCCAGTATGCGGTCGCGGGACCAGGACCTTTTCAGTTTGTCCAGTTCAGGAAAAAAATAATAACGATACCAGGCATGGCGCAGCACATCGGGCGGTTGGGGTATGAGACATGGAACGGTTTTGAGATAAGAGGTGAGAATATCCGCGTTGCGTTGTCTAATAGATTGCCACTCTTCCAGTTGCTTTAGTTGAATACTGCCAATGACCGCTTGCATTTCGGTTAACCTATAATTTGAGCCGAAAGTTTCGTGCGGCCAGGGGTAGTTATGAGAGGGTTTGTCCAAAAGCGCATGGTTTTTTCCATGGTCCTTTAATGAAAAAGCCCTTCGCCACAGCGTCTCCTGGTTTGAGGTGAGCATTCCGCCTTCGCCGCCCAGGGAAAGAATCTTATCATGGCAAAACGAAAATGCGCCCAAGTGACCTATGCTGCCGACTGGGCGTCCTTTATATCGAGCTCCGTGGGCTTGGGCGCAGTCCTCAATTACCCATAAGTTGCATTCTTGCGCCAATTCTAGAACAGGGTCCATGTCGCAGGGCCACCCGGCCAGATGGACTACTATAACTGCTTTGGTTTTAGGCGTAAGGACTGCATTTATACTCTCCGCCAGTATATTTTGGCTGATAGGATCCACATCGGCCACAATCGGTCGGGCTCCTACCCTTGCCACTGCACTTGCGGTTGCGATAAATGTTCGGGAGGGTACAACCACATCATGCCCAGGTCCTATATCCAGAACTTGCAGCGCCAGCTCCAATGCCAAAGTTCCATTGGCGACCGAAGTTGCGAAAGCGCAGCCTGTATATGTCGCAAAAGCTTTCTCAAACTCCCTGCCTCTGCCAGCGGTTCTGTCATTCGTATTGGCCGATCTCAGAACCTCAGCTACAGCCTGGATCTCGTCCTCCCCGTGGTACGGCCAGGTTGGGAAACTCAGGGGCGGGGGGATGGTTGGAATTGCAACTTTTGTATCAGGTTCAGACAACGGCCAGCTCCTTGTATAACATAAACACGCGCGCCGTCTTAAATATGCCTTGGAACTGGGATTACTGCAACCCCGTAACCGGATCAATCCTCTGTGGAAACAAAAAAGGGCGGCAACCCTTGGGGATGCCGCCCTTTTTCTGAAAAGTATCTACTCTTCGATGATTGATTATTGTTGTACTGGGAAGTCGAGGGTAACAGAACCCCGGCTCTCGCCGGTATCAGGATCTTCCATGGAATAAGCGAAAATTATGCGTCCGCTTGAATTTTGGAGGATAGACTGAGGAATGGGAATGTGAAGGCCTTCGGCTGTAACCACGTCATCGGCCAGTTGAATAGGCTGCCAGGGTAGTTCAGGAACAAGGTCAGGTCTCAGGTCGTTCAATTGAACACGACTTGCAGGAGCTACCATCACATCGGCCATCCGAACGTCTTGGCCAGCAACTACATTAATGCCTCCGCCGCCGGTGGTGTGGCCGGGAACGCCAGAGCCGTAGTAGGTGCCTTCTTCGCAATGAATGGCATAAGCGAAGTTAAAATAATTGTCACCAGGGTTATACAGGTTGTTGGCTCCAGGAATATAAAATCCCAAATGCACGCCGCGGAAGGTTGTGCCTGTCCAGAAATATTTATTGCCGTTTGCATCGGTGGCATTTCGGTCAAAGCAAGGTCCGTCCACTCCACCGAAAGTAATGACCCATGTGCCGGAACCAGCCGGAATTTCCTGTATATTGGAAGGTGTCTTCCAGGGGTTGTGGATGCCAGAATAAAAGCTGGTAGGCGGCTCACAGGGCTTGCCCTGTACTGTTATGGAAATGCCACAAATAACCTGGCAGGCAAAAGGTATGTCGATGTTCACGCCGGTAACATTGCCATAGTTTGCGACTCCTGCAAACCGAGACAACTCAGGTTCCAAATTTGCTTCGGCGACGGGGCCGCCTTGAGCCAGAGCCAGGCTGCCAACCAGGATTAAAGGAATCCATGCCATCTTTACCATTTTCTTGAAAATCATCTAGTTCCTCCATTATGTGCTTAACGTCGAATGATCGGTGAGGATCTTGCCTCATGCAAGTCTTTAAAGGCAAGATGGGCGCCAAAAAAAGAAAGGTTTTATAAACCCTAAAGGCTATGATCTTTACACATAGGTGCTATTTTAAAGAGCGCTATCTCTAATCGCTCTATGTGACGATTTGCCGTCACCAATGGACGAAATGTCGTCACATTCCGAAAATTTAGGCTTCCAGTCATCACCATTTCCAGTTAGAATGTAAATATTCCGTGGGTAGCGCAAAGGAGAAGTGGACACTTGTCTAAAATGATTTACATACTCATCGGTTTTACTGGTTTCGCCTCCTGGGCTTTTTGCCAGGTAGAGTCTTTACCGGAATGGCAGGTCTACAATCGGGACCCGGGTCGCCTTTTCAGCGATGGGAATCTGGCCATGGCAAACCCGGGTTTCGGTTGGGCCGGTGGTTCTGACAGGGATCGGCCATTAAGAGGGATGTTGCTCCAACTTATTGATGGAAAGTGGGTTCCACAAGAAGCGCCCGAAGAGTCTGCAAGAATGACAGTGATGGATGTAGACGACCTTGGTCATTTATGGGTTTGTCTGTTTGGCTTGGATGAGGCTTCCACATATGAAAAGCTTAAAATAGCCCATTACAATGGTAAAACTTGGACGATAGAGATCGCCAGCCCGGGTATTTTCCCCCAGGTTCTTGATATGGTAACCTCTGAGGAGGGTTGGATAGGAGGGAATCACGGTTTATTTCTTCATTACAAAAATGGCGTCTGGCGGAAATCCAGTCTCGTCTCAAACGATGAGGCGTTGATGGACTGGAATGTCCTTGATCTGGCGATGGTAGATTCAAATAACGGTTGGGCTGTAGGCCAACGCGGTCTCATTGCAAAATACCAGAACGGGGAGTGGCGACCTTTTCCGCTTACGCCATCTATCCGAAAACTCTCCTTTCGCGCCATTGACCCTGTCAGCGAAAATGAGGCATGGGCCGTTGATGTGACGGGTGCTATTGTAAATATTAAAAACGGTTCCTGGCGGTTGATGCACAGCCCTGTCGAGGGCGCCCACAATGATATAGACATGCTCTCCTCAACTAATGGCTGGATTGTTGGAGGACCATCCCTTTTGTTGCACTATGACGGTGTTTCATGGAAGCAACGCAGTCTTGCGGGCGCTTACAATCTGACCGCTATCCAAATGTTAAAACCTGACGATGGGTGGATTGCGGGGGCTGGCGTCATTCTGAAAACCTCGGATCGGGAGCCAAGGATCAACTTAACTGAAAAGTTGGAACAAACGCCCATTATCAACGCTTCATCAGACTGGAGCAGGGCCTTGGATTTCGATGGTGATGGAGATCAGGATCTGATAACGTCCAGGAATCATTCCCTGACCTTTTACGAGAACAAGGGCATTTTTGAAGAACGTCCCATGTTTGAGACCGTGGAGCCGGGTCTCGATCAAACCCAAGCCTATGGCTTTGCAGATATTGATGGTGACGGTGATATTGATTTGTGTTACTGGAGCTGGATGGCGGATGGAAACCTTGTCTTCCGAAACAAGGGGGATGGACGCCTCGGACCACCGGAACAATGGTCTAAATTGGATACCGAAAAGGCTTCCACAGCGTCTATGTCTTTTACAGATGTGGATCTGGATGGAGATCTGGACATTTACATCACACGCAGCGGCGCCGTTGTCCCAAAAGCCCTTTCAAACCTACTCTACTTGAATAATGGTGACGGGCAGTTTGGATTGACAAACAGTCTTACAGGGGAAAGAGGGGGCGACAACTATGCGCTTTGGGGTGATTTGGACGGGGACGGAGATCAAGACCTGATTACCCCAACATATTACCACGGCGACATGCAGCTTTATCTCAATCAAATGGGCCTCCTTGAAGAAAAGAAAAACCTCATGGGAACCATTCGCCAGGGCAGCGGGGGCATGAATTTGCAGGGATGCTTAATAGATTTAGACCTGGATACAGATCCGGATTTGATCTTTTTTAATGGGGCCTTGAGGGTGTATGAAAATGATGGCTCCGGTCGTTTCTCAATGAATTCCCGCTGGTTTCCAGATCTGGCCACCCGAGATTATGGGGGGCAGAGCATGATAGCGGCTGGCGATTTAAATCACGACGGTCATCAAGAAATTTTGTTGCAGATTAAAGCTGAAATGGAAGAACGTGTTTATTTATTCAGTTGGGATGGCGATCGTTACATAGACATTGCTGAAGAAACAGGAATTGCAGGTGTTACTGGTTCTTGGGCTGTGTTTGAAGATTGGGATGGCGATGGTGATTTGGATGTGTTTATCTCTCGGGGTTTTAGGGGTTCCGATGTCCTATTGTCAAATACCCAAAATGATCAGAACTGGTTGAAGGTGGCCGTTAATGGTGTTTTAGCCAACCGAATGGGAATTGGGACATCCGTTTCCATTTACGACGCAGGTTTCCTGGGCCAGGCTTCACATCTAAAAGGGTGGCGGGAGTTGGGAAGCGGCGCTCCAGCTTCCAGGGGACAATGGCTCCATTTCGGACTTGACAGTCAAAAACTTTACGATATCCGAGTTTCATTTCCTGGTGGACATGAGGTTGTGCGGCATGGCATTTCCTCGGGCCAGCATCTTACCATCCACGAGTTCCCGGTTGGAGTCCGTCATGGTCTTCTTGCCTGGCAATCTTTTTGCCGGGTTTTGATGGGTCTCAATTATCCGATTGAAGGTCTTAAATTCTTAGTGGCGCTGGTCATGTCGATCCTGTTCAGGTTCTCAAAATTTAAAAACCAACATGGCCACGAGAAAGTGTTTCCTATTGCGCCTCCCATTGCTTTTTATTTGGGGATGATCGTTTTCTGCTCTTTGAAAACCGGGCTTTTTTATAGGGTAGCCCCATTGGCTGGCCTTTTCATTTTGCTAGCAATCATGTACTTGTGGGATCGGTATAATTTACAGCTTAGAGACGCTCAATACATTGGTCAATACAAGTTGCTCGATAGATTGGGCGAAGGCGGCATGGGCGTGGTTTATCGGGCGAGGGACCAGATTTCGCGGAAACAGGTGGCTCTTAAAGTATTATCTCCCAAATTGTTTTCCTCGGAAACCGCTCGCAATCGATTTCTCCGTGAAGCCGCCATTTTAAAACAGCTCGATCATCCCAATATTGTATCTATTCTAGACGCAGGAGAAGCCAATGGCTTTTGTTATTTGAGCATGGAATTGTTGAAGGGGAATACCTTGGAAGCATTGATTGAGCAAAAACCGGACCCGGCCTGGATCATCGACATGGCAAGGGGCATTTGTTCGGCGCTTGACTACATCCACAACAAAGGCATCGTACATCGGGACCTTAAATGTGAAAATCTCATGATTACGGGTGAATGGCAAGAAGCCAGCCCCTGCAATCGATTGAAAATTATGGATTTTGGTTTATCAAGAGCGGCTGATATGAAAACGCTTACCGTTAATCCAGGAATCATGGGAACCTTGGCGTATATGTCTCCGGAACAGGCCCTCGGTCAGCCCGCAGGGCCTGCATCTGACATCTATTCCTTGGGGGTCACCCTCTATCGAATGTTTTCGGGAGCTTATCCCTTCGAAGCTGCCAATGATTTGGAGTTGTTATGCCAGATTAGGGATAAGACGCCGCGTCCACTCCGACATGTTGCTCCCACGCTTTCATCTCAACTGGAGATGGCGGTAGGGGCCATGCTTCAACCCATTTCCCAGCGGCCTCAGAATGTTGAGCAGGTGATCTCAGCGTTGGAGGCGACGCCTGAAGCCCGGCCAGGCAGGCATTTTAGCGGCAAGAGGGTTTCCAAGAGAATGAGTCGGAAAACCGATGCGGCCATTGCTTACAAAACAGAGGCTCCGGAAAACATCATTACCCAAGAAACGACATTTGCCATTGGAATGAGTGAGGCCCAAACAGTATTGAATAACACAACGCCAGCCTTTGTCCAAGAAAGAGCGGTGTCGGAAGAGCTTACGGAAAAATGGCGGCATTCTTACCAAATGGCCGGTCAATTGGAGGCGCAAGGCCGAGATACGGAGGCCCGTGTTATGCGATTGGTTTTTATGGAAAACCTGGAGCGCATATTAAGTGAAATGGCCCCTGAACAACGAGAGCAATACTTGAAGGAACATGGGGTAGGTGATTTATCGATCCAGACCCCTGAAACTGTGAGGAATGGAACATGACAGACATATTAACTGCCCTGCGCATGACAAAAAACCGCGACATGGAGCAACTTGGCAGGAAATTATTGGGGTTGGAGCAACTGTTGGAGATAGGCAGACAGATTTCTTGCCTGGATCAGGAAACTGCGCTCAAAAAAATCATGAAAAGTATTATTAAACTGACAGGGGCCCGTCGGGGCGTATTGTTGTTGAAGGATGCTTCTGGTCGGTTGAAATTTGCCTCTTCCTATAATTTCAATCAGGAAGCATTAGACGGCAACGCGTTTGAAATCAGTCGGTCGATTACCGAAAAGGCTCTTCAAGGAGGAGCAGTTACGGTGGTGGCAGACGCGCTTTCCTCCCAATTTGGCCAAAACCCCAGCATTATGGAACTGGGAATATTAGCCATGATGGCCATTCCGCTTACCTCTAGAACTGGAATTTTGGGCGTCATCTATGTAGACACCGATTCCATGGATCATCAATTAACCGATCATGATCCATCCATTTTCCAGGCCTTTGGCGCTCAGGCCGCAGTTGCCATTGAAAACGCTTCGCTTCACCAAAGGCTTCAGCAGGAAAATCTTCATCTTAAACGAGCGGTTGAAAACGAAATCCGCTTTGATCGGATCATCTATCGCAGTAAGGCCATGAATCACGTGGTGGATTCCATCAAAAGACTATTGGACAATGATATTACCGTTTTAATTCAGGGAGAAACCGGAACAGGGAAGGAGTTAGTGGCCTGCGCTATTCATCATAACAGCTCTCGCTCGGGCAAGCCGTTTGTCAGTCAGAATACGGGGGCCCTGCCGGATAGTTTGTTGGAAAGTGAGTTATTTGGCCATCGAAAGGGATCGTTTTCCGGCGCACATGAAAACAAACAGGGCCTGTTTGAAAGAGCCAACGGCGGAACGGTATTTCTTGATGAGATTGGTGAAGCTTCTCCTGCAATGCAAATTCGATTGCTCCGCCTGTTGGAAGAGGGGGTTTATCGTAGAGTCGGTGGAACAACTGACAGGAAAACCGACGTTCGAATCATCACCGCGACTCATAGGAATTTAAAGGAAGAAGTTCGAGCAGGACGATTCCGTCAGGATCTATATTATCGATTAAGCACCTTTCCGATGACCCTCCCGCCACTTAGGAAAAGGCGGGAAGACATCCCCGTTTTAACCAAACAATTTATTGAGTTCTACAACAAGAAGCTGGGCAAATCCATACAGAACGTGCCCGCTAGAGCCATGGCTCGACTGACGGCGCACGACTGGCCCGGCAACGTTCGGGAACTGAAAAACTTTGTCTACCGCATGATGGTCATGTCTTCGACCGATGTTCTTGTTGACGTAGATCATTGCTTTGAAATGGAAGACTACACCTTTCAAGATCCGGTAGATCGGGAACTTGATTCCGAATTATTGGACGATGTGGAACGCAAACATATCGAGCAGGTTTTGACAGCCGCCAATCACAATCAGGCCGAAGCAGCTCGCCGTCTGGGCCTGAAACGGACTACCTTGAGAAGCCGCATGGAAAAATTAAAAATGATTTCCAACGCTTGTTGATTCTTCAAAGCCAATAGTCCGTGGGCAACAGAAAAAAATTCACAAATCATTCAAACAAGACGTCGAACCAGATCACAGCGATCATTCTGTTTGAAACCTTCGACTATGGTGAAGAAATTCTTTTATATCGGATTTCTGTCCTAATTTCCTTACCCTGCAACCAACAATTCTTGTCGCGTTATTGGGTAGATTATAAAAACAGCCATCGTGAACCTTTGTCATATCTGATCCCTTCCCCAACCGGCATGAACTTTGCTTTCCCCAAGGTGTAGAGCCTTTGTGATGAGGGCTCAATAAGAACTCAGGAGGGCCTGATGAATACATGTCGATATCAAAAGGTCAGCACTTTGAAAGAAGGAGGCATGTCCAAACTTATTCTTGCAATTGATACAAAATATAGTCGGAGTGTTGTTTTAAAGTCCATTAAAACCGATCTTCTAAAGCTGGCAAGCCCGTCTGAGGCAAATAGCTTTAGTGAAAGTCTATTAAGGGAAGGCAGAATTGGCCAAATGCTCCAACATCCG
>JBNKOV010000039.1:0-15042 GCA_050294955.1 Holophagae bacterium | reverse complement strand
TTTTGTAATTGAATTGGACGCCATAGAAGAAGCAATCGGCCAACCCTTTGACGAAGGGTTCCCCGAAGCCCGCGCTCAGCTCAACGGGCTTACCCAAGACGGACTGCTCACCTTGCAAGACCGAACCTATCGGGTCACTGACATTGGCCGCTTGTTGCTGCGAAATATCGCCATGGTCTTTGATCGGTACCTTAAGGGCATGATTGAAAACAAAAAGGCGTCTTTCTCAAGAACTGTTTAATTGCAAAACTCCAACTCAGAAATGAGATTGGGCGCATTGCATAGATATCTTTCCAAAAGCGCCCGATGAGGAACTGCGTCAGGATTCATTTTCCTTGACTTTGCTTTTTGGCAACATTAAGATAAAGTCCAGCTAAGTTTATCTTATTACCGGAGGCAAATATGAAATTATTTGGCTTGTTCCTCTGTTTTGCCCTAACTTTATCAATGACTCACGGCGTGGATACCTGTATGAGTTGTCAATGGGCAGGCACTCATCCCTATTGTTTTCCAGATACAAATCATTGGTCAAATGAAGATTCTGATTGCAGATCAGAATACATAAACAATGTGCCAGTATGCATGGAATGGCCAAACCTGGCCTGTGATCAGGGTTGGGGAGTTCCAGTGCCTTGAGACTTAATAAACTGACAGGCCTCATCATAGCCATCATGTTAAATTTCATAAGCCTGGCCAGTCCAATTGTTGTTCACAACCCTAATACTGTTCTTGAATATGCAACATTTTGCGTTCCTAAACGGACGCCTTCTCAGGTTAGCTACTTCCAGAAAGGTGAAGATTGGTTTATGTTGAAAGGCGATGATGTTAAATCACTAAACTTCAAAGCCGGTAACGCAAAGGCCTTCCAATCAGGTGAGCAACTCATCATCTTCTGGCATAGAAACCAACCTGAAATCCTGGTTTTTAATGTTGATAAAGAACCACTGCATATTCCAATCCAAGCATCAGGGGACTTTGGTTTTGCGGAATGGAACAATTCCACGCTGTTTTTGGGAGGTACAACCGGCAAAGGCTTTCAAATATTGAAAGTGAACACAGCCGGTGAAATTACAAATAAGATAACCTTCGATGCGCCCAAAAGACAGGCGCTATATACCAATGGGCGGCTTTTTTCCGTCCTTGAATTGAGCACACTTTGGGTTTATGTTCCTAGATCTATGGAACTCTTTGAGCTTGACCTGGATCTTAAACTGAAAAATAGGTCCATAATTGAAAGCATGCCTCATGATTTGGCCAACTTTAACGCCTCTCACATGATTGGGCTGCGGCAACTTACAGAAAAACCCGACATCCAACTTCAAGAGATATTAGATTATTGTGAAATAAATAAAAACAACTATATCAGAGTTGAGTGCATGGGCTTGGTTTTTAGGAATAATCATCTCAGCTTACTTTATAATTGCCTCGTGTTAAAAGGTTACCCGAAAAATCATCTATCCGATGACATTTTGAGAGACTTAGAGACCAGCGACATTAATCTGGAACTGGTTTTGAGAAAGGGAAAGGTAATAGGGGCCAATGATCTGGATCAAGGCTTCATAAAGGGGATGTTTGGCGTAAACCATTTTTTATACACCAACTGGGATCATGAGACTGAGAAATGGCGATACGGAGTGTTTCCATGGCCTTGATTGCACTCTATCTTGCCTTTGTACAACAAGATCTGCTGCTCCCAACTGAGCTGGGATTTGCTAACTATGTTATTTTCGATGAAGATGACATCTTTATATTGGACAGCATCTCAAAGGGAATTTACAGACTTGACAAGACAGGGTACATTCTGGCGCGGCACAACCAAATAGGCTACGGCCCTGGTGAAGTGTTGGTACACGGTGATTTTACGGTAAAAGGTGATCGTGTCTACCTCTTAGATCATAAACAACGAAAACTGATCACACTGAATCGCAACTTAGAATACATAGGTCAGAAGTTCTTACCCTCAGGTGGTGTTTGCACAAACTTCGATACAGCGAACAATTCTTTTTTCTTTTATTATTATCAACCGAGCAACGGAATGGTCATACATAAATTTGATGGAGAGATGAATAAAATAGCCTCATTCTGCCCCACCTTCGAAGAAGGCATAGAAATACCGTCAAAAGACTCCCATCGTTATCACTTCTCCTACGGGAACGGGCATTTGCGCATTTTCAATCAACGCCTCTATGTCATGCATTCCTTCAGGTATCGGGTCGATGTTTTCAATCTTGACGGAGAATTGCTTCAAAGCCACCCGATCCCAGGTGTGAAACCCCAAGACTTCTTAAATGAAGAAAAACAAGGATTTGACGTCATGGCGAGAGGTCTCCGACTCGATAACAAAGGCAATGTCTATTTTGCTCTTGGAAACCGATATCCCAACCCAGAGAAGGGCATTCAACAACCCCTCTTTCTCATGCTGGCGCACAAGACGGGTCAATGGCGCAGGCGCCCCTTGAAATCTTTATGGTTTTTTCCGTATGAGGATCGCTTTGCCAGGACTATAGAACGGGAAACGGATGGACGCATTCTACTTCGGTTTGAACCCCACCCTTTTCCAGATTAGTCTGGATTTGCACAGAATGAAATTCTTTAGGGAAATAGCCCCCTATTTGGGTTTGGATTCTGGCCGAGAGAAGGTTAGAATAGCAGCTTGAGTTAATGTTTTTTCGGGAGAGACCGCTGTGTCCAACAAGTTGCAGACCTTTCAAATCCCAGGCGCCCCAGATTTTGAGCTCAGGCGATCGCCAGCCGCCGCGAAGGTGGGAGAACTGGCCTCAGAAAGCGGCTTATTAATGGCCCATTATGAATATCGAGTTGCTATGGATCTGCCGGAACAATGGCTTCCAGACAACCGACCAGACCTGGGTGAAAGAGCGCCCTGGCATGACGGGGTCTTGCCCGAACATAAATACCAGAATTTCAGGACCGACCTGATGATCGGCAGTTTCAATCCAGGCCATCGCGCAAAATGGACCGCGCATGAGCTTTGCCACGCCCTGGTGGGTTTCGCTTGGAAAGAAAACGCCTCCCCATTTTTTTTCGCAACTGCTGCCCGGATGGGCGAAATTCTGCCGGTGGCGCTCTATTACTTTTTCGACGAGGCCGGGCTCAACCGATGCCCCGATCATGTCCACAGCGGGCCTCTCTACAAAACCTATTGCCCCGAGTGTGAAAAAGCGGCCGCCAACGGTCCCTGGCTTGAAGACCCTCTTGTCAGTCGCAGGCTTCAGGAAGGTGTGCAGTTTATTGAAAGGGAACTTGACGCAGTGCATCTCTCTTTGAAAAAAGGACGGCCCATTGCCTCCCCGTGGGGCAGCCTGGACTTATGTTCTGATGGTCTTGCCTATGCGGCTGCACATGGCGCTCGTTTGAGTTCCCATGAGTTTGCGGAGTTTATGGAAAAATTCTATCCGCCGGGTACCGGCTGCCATTCAACTCTTGACTCCCTTGAGGGCCGAATTCGGGAACTGACTGCCGCGATCCTCGGCGAATCGGATGCTGAACCCTGGCCCGTGTCCCGGTGGGCTTGGATCTGCCGAGATCTTGGATGGCGTCTGATGGAAATTTCCGCACAGGCCGACGGTGAAATCTCACGGGAGCTTGAAGCGCTTATAAATGACCTGGCCTCAAATCCAACAGATACAACTGTCTCTTCTGTATTGACCCGCTATCGCGGCCTATTTGAGGATTTCGAACTGCCTGAACCTGAAGAAGTTTTTGCCGTGGGATACCGTCTGCCCGCTGGAGACGGACTCTCAAACCGCCAGATAAGCGAAGGTCTTGCTTCAGCCTGCCCCATGACCTGGGAACTTCTTCAAAACAACGGAAGGGAAGACATTCTCCATAAATTTATCCAAGCGGACCGCTGCGAACGCAAACCTCTTGGTCTGCGTTTTGCGGCCTGGTTGGCCCAAAATCATCCTGGCATTGCCGCTGATCTCGCCCAATTCGAAGCCTCCGTAGCCCACGCGCCGCCGCCAGACGCTGCCTGCTTAAGCCTCGGTCCTTACGGCGATGGAAGCTACAAACTGAACCCAAGCATCATCTTTTTAGAGACTACCTGGGAATTAATGGCAAAGTTGGGCCTTTCCGGCGATGAATCGGAGATGGACAAGGCGCCCTGTCTCATTATCCAAAAAGACGCCACTGGAGAAACAAGAGTTGTTCATCCAGAGCCTCATGTAGCCCAATACCTAAAAGCCTTAAAAACAGGCCAACAACCCAGTCCTCCCCATGACGCGCCAGCCCTTGCCATGCAGGGATTGATCACGCCAACTTCTTGGCGTCAGTCCATTGACGGAGACTAAACAAAAGCGCCAATTGCAAGCACCCCATAATTTTCGGTTGTACATCCCGCGTTAATAAGAGACAATGTGTTAGGGAGCAATCGAGGAAAATTTTGTACCTGCACACCAAGACTTCCCCTACGCTAAACTTTAAACCCTACAAAGATTTACCCCGCAGGGTAATTCTCTTGTGCGGCATCTTTTTATCCAGCGTAGCAAGTATCTCAAAAAGCCTTGATTTACAGGACCGCAAGACAGTTTATTCCCTTGGCCCCTATCTCACCATGCTCAAGGACCCTGGTGGACGCCTTGGATTCGATGTCATCTCTTCAGAGTCTTACCATGACCTTTTTTTACCCATTGAAGGATTCGATGAAAAGTTTCAAAGACAGAAGGGCGTATGGATACGATTCAGGCCAGGTCGCAACTCGGATATTGAGGGCCATTGGGTGCTGGAATTAAAGCGCCCCATTTATGACCACATGGAGGTCTGGCTTCCCAGACTCGATGGATCCTACAGACACGCCGTAGCGGGAATTCGCGCCAATAGTCACGGCGATTTGGATCATCGCTATTACGCCTTTGAGTTTACACCCGTTCCAGATATGTACATTTACATGTACCTTGAACACGAAGGCCAACAGGTGCTGCCTCTCACAGCCTCATCATCCGCTGTCTTTTTTGAAAGGCAATTCAGATTTTTTCGATTGCACTGGATGCTCATTGGGCTTCTTTCAGCCATGTTGGTCTACAACCTGTTTCTCATGTTCACCCTCAAAG
Source organism: Holophagae bacterium (assembly GCA_050294955.1). Taxonomy (GTDB): domain Bacteria; phylum Acidobacteriota; class Holophagae; order Acanthopleuribacterales; family Acanthopleuribacteraceae; genus JBNKOV01. The sequence continues at coordinate 9,973 of JBNKOV010000039.1, read as the reverse complement.
ACAGGACCTATTTTTACTATGTCTGCTACCTGGCCATGACGGGCATGTTCGTCATGATCGTCAATGGATTTGGGGATAGTTATGTACCCTATTACCAGGAATGGCAGGTAAAAACAAACTTCCTTTATGGCTCACTGACCATCCTTTCAATCATTCTGTTCACTCGCAGCTTCCTAAACTTGAATGAACACGCCCCTATTTTGGACCGAGTCATGCAGTTTGTTGCAGGCGGCGTTGCGTTGTACTGCCTGCTCAATTTCTCCAAAAACTTCGATCACCTGGAGAGCTTGCGTCTAACGTTTAATCTGATTTCACTCCTTCTACCCTTCCTGGTTCTGTTTGCGGGCTATCTCTGCTGGAAACGGGGCAATCCCATGGGTAGAATCTTCTTTATGGCCTGGTCAGTTTTCATGATTACCATCATCTTTCGAGTGTTGGGATTCCTTCATCTGATGCCCCAAACATCGTTTAATTATTATGCATTTCAGTTCGGAATTGCTCTTGAAGCCCTATTGCTGTCCTTTGCTCTTGCCAACCGCATTAACATTTTGCGAGCGCAGAGAGATGAAGCAAGGATCAAGGAATTTGGAGAAAGCCAGAAACGAGAAATAGCCGAAAGAACCAGCAAAGCCAAAAGCGATTTCCTCGCCACCATGAGCCACGAAATTCGCACACCCATGAACGGTGTTCTTGGCATGGCGGAAATTTTACAATCCACCAAGTTAGACAATCAACAAAAACGGTTTGTGTCGGTCATCCAGAACTCGGGTAAACTGCTGATGCGGGTCTTAAACGATATCCTGGACTTCTCAAAGGTGGAAGCTGGGAAATTGGAGCTTGAGTCTATACAATTTGAACTCAATCATTTGTTGGATGAGGTGGCCAATCTTCTCAATATCAAGGCCGAGGAGAAGGGACTGGAGCTGGTTTTTCATATCAAAAAGAATGTGCCGGATTGTTTGATTGGAGACCCGGTTCGGCTAGAGCAGGTTCTCATCAACCTCATCGGCAACGCAGTGAAATTCACAGAACAGGGCGAGGTAGTTTTAGAAATCGGATTGCTGGAAAAAACGGAAGCGCATGCCCTTCTTCACTTCTCGGTAAAGGACACTGGCATCGGCATGGATGAAGAGCAGGCTGCCAAACTTTTCAATCCGTTTACCCAGGCCAACCAATCTATAACCAGGCGATTTGGCGGAACTGGTCTGGGTCTGGCCATTGTGCGAAGTCTGGTGGAAAAGATGGATGGCGAGATAAAAGTAAAGAGTCAACCAGGCATAGGGAGCGATTTCAACTTTACGGCGCGTTTTAAATTAAGCGCCCCAGTCATACAGCAAACCATCCCCGATTTAAAGGGGAAAAGGGTCTTAATTGTCGATGACAATAAAACCAACCGGCAGATATTCATAGAATATTTAAAGGAACGGAAGATGGATTGCGTTACAGCCTCAAGCGGACCCCGGACCCTTGATCTATTGGAAGAAGATTCCAACTTCGATTTGTTGATACTGGACTTTAACATGCCCGGGATGAGTGGCTTGGAACTCTTAGACATTATTGTTAAAGAGAACATCTTATCCTGCCCCGTCCTTTTCCTGAGCAGCTCAGGAGCGGGCCTCAGCGAACCGGAAGCCAAGAGACGCGGCATTACCGCCCAATCCATGAAGCCCATTTCCAAAATGAGGCTTTACAGCATGATACAAAGCGCAATGTATTCGCAAACCACCGAGACCACGCCGCAGGAGCAGGAACCGGAGCCTGCGAAATCTCTCAAAATACTTGTAGCAGAAGACAACTCGGTGAACCGCATGGTCATTAAAGGCTATCTCAAAAGAATGAACCTCGTGCCGGATCTGGCTGAAGACGGGGCTATGGGACTGAAAGCCATGATGGAAAACCAGTACGATATCGTGTTCATGGATTGTGAAATGCCTGAGATGTCGGGATTTGACGTAACCCGAGCCTTTCGCAACAAGAGACCGGAACTCAACACCCCAATCATCGCCCTTACAGCCCATGCGCTGGAAGAAAAAAAGCGTCAATGCCTGGATGCAGGCATGAATGACTTCCTTACCAAACCTCTTACGCTTGATCGATTGAAAATCATGATCGACAAATGGGGTCCTCAAACCTGAGAGGTCTGAGAAATCACCGTTATTTTGAGCCTCAAAAATCTTAACTAGCAAGCCCAGTTTTGATATAATACCCAGCTTGTGACTGAATTTCCCGGGCCAATACAGGTCCGAAGGTGGCTGTTTATTTTGTTTTTTGAGGGATCTGAAAAAAAAGTAGAAATTGTCATTCAATCAGGCGGCTCTTCACTGAGACCCAACAAAACGTTCTGGCATCAAGTAGTGGCGCGCGCAAACGCAACCGTGTTGTCTACCTTGTCAGGCTCAACTTTTGATGCTTACTTGTTATCTGAATCCAGTTTATTTGTGTATGACGATAAAGTGATCATGATTACCTGCGGGACAACGTCTCTGGCCGACGCTATCGAAGACATTATTGATTTTGTTGGCGTTGGAAACATACGTCTGCTCATGTACGAACGTAAAAACGAGCACAATCCTGAGGCGCAACCAACTTCATTTGAAGACGATGTAGCAATGTTGCGTCGGTTCGTGCCAGGGGAAGTCATTCGTTTCGGGGAAACCGATGGAACCCGAGTTTTCCTCTTCCATTATGGGCACAGCGACTTCAAGCCCCCCGAAAACGACACGACTCTGGAAATCCTCATGCATGGACTTTCCGATTCAGTTCGGGAAAACTTCTCGGCCCAAAACACTCGTGAACAGCTTTACGAACAAACGGGAATCAATAAGGTCTTCAAAGGCGCCATGGTCGATGATTACCTCTTTGAGCCCATGGGTTATTCGGTAAACGCAGCCATGGATCAAGCATATTACACATTCCATGTAACCCCGGAGAAGGCTTGCTCCTACGCCAGCTTTGAGACCAATCGCCTCTGGCGGCAAGATCTCAACAGCACCATTCAATTGGTGTTGGGCATCTTCAATCCCGAAAAATTCGCATTGATATTCTTTGACAAACATGGCCGAGACCTGCCACAACCCGAAGGTTACCGACCCGTTGCCGAAACTGACGTAACCTCTTGCGGGTATCGAGTTCAATTCAGAGACTTTCATCGATTGAGAACTCCAATTACATCTAAAAAAGGCGGTTGATATGAATCATCCCACAAATTTTGAGTTATGGGCAGAGGAAAAGAACAAAGATGTCTCTTCCCAAAAATATCGGGTCTTGGAGACCCTCTTCAGTGATAGAAGTAAATACCAGAAAGTAGACGTGGTGAAAACCGCCGGACACGGCGTCATGCTCTTCCTTGACGGACTGGTAATGATGTGTGAACGTGACGAATTCATTTATCACGACATGATCAGCCACGTTCCCCTATTCACGCATCCCGACCCACGCAAGGTGCTGGTTATTGGCGGCGGCGACGGGGGAACAGCTCGCGAGGTGTTGCGTCATGAAGAAGTCGAATCCTGCTGGATGATTGAAATCGACGGCATGGTGGTTGATGTGAGCAAGCGCTTCATTCCTCAGACGGGATGTTCTTTTGACAACCCCAAACTCAATCTCCTAATCGAAGACGGCGTTAAATTCATGGCCGAAACCGACGAACGATTTGACGTAGTCCTAGTTGATTCTACAGATCCCATTGGCCCAGCAACGCCTCTGTTTGGCCCCGAATTTTATAGAAACGTGTATCGAGTTCTTTCAGACGACGGAATAATGGTGGCCCAAGGCGAATCGTCTCATCATGAGCCTGAGATGCAGAAAACCATTTTAAGAAGCGTGGGAGAAAGCTTTCCCAAGGTCCACATGTACAACTACAGCAACCTCACCTACCCTGCTGGCGGTTGGTCCTTCACTTTTGCATCCAAAGGACTTTGTCCGATTAAAGATCTTGATGAAAAGCGAGCCTCGCAACTGGATTGCAACTACTACAATACCGATATTCACCGAGCTTGTTTCGCTCTGCCCCAGTTTCAGAAAAGATTATTCGAGGGCCTGGTTTCCACCTTCGATTAGTGACTACGACCCGCGCGGTTTGGATTAAATCCCAACCGCGCATGTCTCACTGGCGATAGGCCAACATCATATTCTTGATGTCTGGATAAATATTGAGAATTTTTTCCGACAGAAACAAATGCTCCGCTTTGCGTTCCACTGCTAACTTGAGAGGGGTCATGCCCTTCTCACAGGGGTTATCCATTTGAGCGCCAGCCATGACCAAGAGTTCCACCATGCCGGGATCTCCGGAATCTACGGCCAACAACAAAGCCGTCTTTCCAAACCCATCCCGAGCATTGGCCTCCGCCCCTTGATCCAAAAGTTTTTTTACGATATTCATGTTCTGGCTTTGAACCCCATACATAAGAGGGGTTCTGGACCATTGATCGGGTTGATTGACATCCGCGCCATGCTCAAATAGCAGTTCAGAAATTTTGAAAGAGCCAATTTCGCTGGACCAATGGAGCGCTGTTTTCTTGTTCCCGCCAGGTTTATTCGGGTCTGCTCCGCTCTCCAACAGACGTTCTGCTAGGGTGGCGTCTTGACGGAAACAGGCCCATATCAGAGCCGTATCGCCATAATGATCCGCTGTGTCAGGGTTGCCGCCGAGTCTCAAAAACCGTTTGACCATGGCGGTTTCACCCGATTTCACTGCTTCGATGAAGTTTTGCGACGTCATGGGACGCGAAACCTGCCTGAAGTGGTTGCCCAAAAGCAGCAAACCCAGAGCAAGACCTCCCCCAACAAACAAGATACGTTTGGACATGCAACCCTCTCTTCGCTCCCCATCCCCCATGGTGGAGCAACGGATCTATTAAATATAAGGCTTTTACCCGTGAATATAAACCACAGACAGGTAAATTACCCGTAAAAAAACATAACACGGCCCTGAACCGTTGACCTATATAGGGAATTACCTTTGTCGTAAAACTATAGATCTAGCAGAAAAGGTCTTCTAAATGTTTACTGCTGTTGGGACCCGCTATAACCACCACCTGGTCATCCTCCTCCAATTGGCTGTAGCCGGTGGGAATAAACACTTCTTTGCCGCGACTTACTGTGCCAAAAAGCACTTCTCTGGGTAATTTGAGGTCCTTCAGCGGCTTTCCCAGGAGCTTGCATTTATTGGTAGCAATAAACTCAATTATTTCCGCCTCATTACCCTTCAAAGTGGCCAGTGATAGAATATTGCCACGGCGAACCCATTTCAATATGGTGTCTACAATAGCAAGGCGAGAAGAAACAGCAGTGTTCACTCCAACCTTATTAACCAGGGGCACATAGTTCAACTTCTCCAGCAAAGCAATGACTACAGGAACATGATGATTCTTCGCAATTAAACCAGAAAGTAAGTTTTCCTCATCATCCCGTGTGAGGGCCAGGAATGCGCCCGTCTCGTCCAAACCTTCCATTTGCCAGAGTTCCACGTCGGTGGCTTCCCCATGAATGAGCAAGGTCTTGTCAAGCTCGGCCGCCAAGGCTTCCGCCGCAGACTCGTCATGCTCCACGAGAGTAGCCCGTATTTTCATGCGCTCCAACATCTTACACAAATAAACCGAAACCTTGGAGCCTCCCAAAATCATGGCCCTCGCAATGGGTTGCCGACGCAGGCCGCAGAAAGCATAGGCGTCGTCCAAATGCTCTTTCAGACAGATAATGTATACGTGATCACCCGCTTCCAGGCGAGTTGAACCGGTAGGAATGATTGTCCTCCCGCTACGAGTGATGCTGCCTACTAAAAAGTCGTGATGATCCAAACGCAAGCCAATTTCCATAAGAGATTCGCCAACGCATTCCGCATCCTCCTGGATTTCAAGGCCCATGAGCAGAGCGCGTCCGCCGCCGAACTCGGCGACATCGGTTGCGCCAGGCACAGATAAAAGATTTCGAATTTGCAGCGCACACTCAAACTCGGGGTTCACCAGCAAATCTACGCCCAGATTTCGAGTGCTCAACCAATCGTCCAGGAGGTAATAATCCATATTGCTCACCCGGGCTATTTTAAAGGGAACATTATGCTTACATGCTGAAAGACTTGCCACCATATTGATTTCATCGGAATTGGTGAGCGCCATCATTAAATCACATTGGTCTATTCCAGCCTGCTCCAAGACCCGGGGCGAGGCGCCGTTGCCCTCCAGCACCAGAATATCCAATTCGTCCTGTAGTTGAGTCATGCGGTTTCTATCGGCCTCGATAACAATAACATCGTGATTTTCACGGGATAACTGGGCCGCCAACTGGGAGCCTACCGCTCCGGCTCCAATGATGATGATCTTCAAAACAACTCCTCTTTCCGACTGCTTTTCCGGCATCGGCCTTTAATGATACATCCTATCCCACAAAAGGGTGTTTTGGAACGCGGAAAATCAATGAAAAATGATTACTTTTGGGCTATGCTTTTTATGACCGACCGTTATCCGCGCAAAAAACGAGGAAAACGATGAACTCTTTCCCTTTCCCGAGCTGGCGAGACCAGCCGTCGAACTACCTTCGTGAAGGAGCTATAACTCTTTCAGTTATAGACGCTCACACTGAAGGAGAGCCCCTTAGGATCTTTACAAACTTCCCAATGTTGCCTGGAGAAACCATTCTAGCCAGACGCAGGTATTGCCGTGAGCATTTTGATCACTTGAGAACCGCTTCCATGTGGGAGCCCCGTGGACACGCCGATATGTACGGCTGCATCTTAACGCCTCCAGTAAGTCCACAAGCCCAGTTCGGGGTGCTTTTTCTACACAACGAGGGATACAGCACGATGTGCGGACATGGCATTATTGCCGTCACGACGGTCGTTCTGGAAACGGGCATGCTGCCCATGTCAAGACCGCTCACGACAGTACGAATCGACACCCCGGCCGGTCTGGTGACCGCCCAGGCGACCATTGGTGAACATGGGGTGGAAGAGGTTTCCTTCCTGAATGTGCCTTCCTTTGTACAGGCCTTGGACCAAAAGGTGGATGTCCCCGGCTTGGGCTCTCTCAATTACGACCTGGCCTTTGGCGGCGCTTTTTATGCCATAGTAAAAGCGGAAGATGTTGGGCTAGCTTGTGTTCCACAAGACTTTCAACTCCTGATTAAGACGGGGAGCCAGATTAAAAAGGCCATTGCAGAACAGGTCAAAATGCAGCACCCCTTCGAAGAAGATCTCAATTTTCTCTATGGAGTTATTTTCACTGGCCCAGCCGAAGCTGCGGAAGTCCACAGCCGCAATGTCTGTGTTTTTGCAGAAGGAGAAGTGGACCGCTCTCCTACTGGCACAGGCGTTAGCGCTCGTGCGGCAGTTCTCCACCAACGTTCTCTGCTGAAGAAGATGGAGCCGGTAGTTATTGAAAGCATTCTTGGATCTCGCTTTAGTGTGACGGTTATCGAAGAAGTCGATTTCGGACCCTACAAGGCCATAGTTCCCCAGGTAGAAGGCAAGGCGTTTATCACCGGAAGGCAAGAATTTTTCTTAGATCCAAGAGACCCGTTCCGCAATGGGTTCATTTTAAGGTAAGATAGAGGCAAGGCGGCGTTATGAAACCTGGAAAAATACGGATCCTGTCCAGAAAGGACATTAAAAGAGCGCTTTCCATCGATCAGGCCATCACCTTGATGCGCCATGCTTTTATTCAGCTATCAGAAGGAAAGGCCATTTCGCCCACCCGAACGCACATGGCCATCCCAGACCACGATGGGGAAGCCCTGTTCATGCCTGTGTATCTTCCAAACACCAAACAAATGGGCTTGAAACTGGTCACCCTTTATAAAAACAATCCCGCGCAGAACATTCCCTTCATTCAAGCCGCCATGATCGTGAGCGACGCAGTTACAGGTCAACCCCTGGCCATGATGGACGGTGAATATCTCACCACCCTGAGAACCGGCGCTGCGACAGGCCTGGCCACGGATCTTCTGGCCAATTTGGATGCTGGCTGCGTAGCCATTTTCGGCGCAGGCGCGCAGGCCCGGTTTCAGTTGGAAGGGGTTTGTTCCGTAAGAGCCATTGAACGGGCCTATGTGTTCAATCGCGACAAAGAGAAGGCCAAAACCTTTTGCAACCAGATGCGGGACATTTTGGGAATAGACGTCATAGCGGCGGAAAAGCCCAATTTATTAAAAAATGCCGACATCATCTGCACAGCCACCTCGTCTCCAACCCCGGTATTTTTGGACGAACATGTAAAGCCAGGAGCTCATATCAACGCCATAGGCGCCTATAGACCCGACATGCGAGAGATACCAGGTAAAACCGTCGCGAGATCCCTGGTCATTGTGGATCATCTCTCTTCCTGTCTTAAAGAAGCAGGTGATTTGTTGTTGCCTATGGCTCAAGGCCTATTCGACCAGGACCATATTCACGGAGAAATTGGCGAAGTGGCCACAGGAGCCAAACCCGGACGGGTTTCGGAGGGCCAAACGACCCTGTTTAAGTCTGTGGGCAACGCGGTTCAGGACCTTGCAGCAGCCAGTCAAATCATCGCAAATGCTCAAACGATAGGACTTGGGACTGTAGCAGAGCTATAGATAAATCACCATGGCCAAGCCAGGGCATTCATTGCCATATGTATTCTCCGCCAAAAACAAAACCCTTCCTTTTAATTAACACGGGAATGCATTATAACATTGAGATTGTGTGGCGCCTAAGGGCCGGAAGGTGTAGAATGCACCGTGACCTCTAGATTCTTAATGGAGACCAAAATAATGCATCCATTCGTTGCGAAAAGAAGAACCAAAATCGTTTGTACCCTGGGACCCGCCGTAAATACTGCGGAAAAGCTGGAGACCCTGATCCATGCAGGAATGGATCTGGCCCGAATCAATTGTTCCCATGGCGAGCCCGAAGACCGTCGGGCCCTTGCCCGTTTGGTTCGTAAAGTAGCTCAAAAAACAGGTCGCTACATACCCATCATGTTCGACCTCCAAGGCCCCAAAATAAGAATAGGCCGGTTGACTGAGGACATTCCCTTAGAAGATGGCTCCAACTTAATCATTTCTGTTGGTTCACAGGTCGGCGGACCGGGTCATGTCTACACCAGTTACAAGGGTTTCGCATCGGACGTCAAACCAGGTGAAATCGTGGCTATCGACGATGGAAAACTGCGGCTGAAAGTGGAAAAGGTCGAAGGTTCCGACGTCCATTGTCTCGTTGAAGTAGGCGGCCTTTTAAAAGAACGAAAGGGCATCAATCTGCCCGACACCAACATTTCCGCGCCTTCGTTAAGCGAAAAAGATCTCGCAGACCTGCAAATGGCCGTTGAGGAGCAAATGGACTTTGTAGCCATTTCTTTTGTGCGTAGCGCCAGAGACATGGTGGACGCTCGAAACAGCGCCCAGGCCATGGGCGAGCATAATCTGCATTTCATTTCAAAAATAGAACGCCCCGAAGCCCTCCAAGATCTGATTCCCCTTATCAACGCAAGCGACGCGGTCATGGTGGCCCGAGGAGATCTCGGCGTAGAAGTGGGAAGCCACAAAGTGCCCATGATCCAAAAAGAGATCATTGCGAGGGCCAACCGAGCTGGCAAGTTTGTAATAACTGCAACCCAAATGTTGGATTCCATGATGGATCGCCCAGTGCCAACCCGAGCGGAAGCCTCGGACGTGGCCAACGCAATATTGGATGGAACAGATGCTTGCATGCTGTCGGGTGAAACGGCTTCAGGAAAGTATCCCATCGAAACAGTAGAGATGATGAGCAAAATTGCACGGGAATCGGAAAGCCACTCGGTTTATCGTTACCAGACACCCGCCTTCCCCTCGGGCAGCATTCACCAAATTCCTGACGGAATTGGCATTGCGGCCTATCAGACAGCAAATCTGATGGGGGCCTCCCTTTTGGTGGCCTTCACCAACTCTGGAGGATCAGCCCTTCAACTGTCTAAAAAACACCCAAACACCCTGATTGTGGGGGCCACCATCCACGAGCATATCGCCCGCAGGCTCCAAG
>JBNKOV010000038.1:0-15106 GCA_050294955.1 Holophagae bacterium | reverse complement strand
ACGGAACATGGGCGTCTGTATCAGGTTCGGGTTATCCCGGCTGCAACGACTATGTTGTGAGCTGGTCTGGTTCCTGGTCTGTCGGCGGCGGCGCAAATGGGGCTTACTTGCAATACTTTGTCAACGGCGTGCTGTATCAAACCGAGAGCAAGAGCGGCACAAGCGGGAGCTGGTCCTTCAGCGACGACGTGGGCTGCAACGACTACGTGGTGAGTGTTGACATCTATCCCAAGGTGGGAGGCACGGTCTGTTGGACCCATGGGGACAGCATCGACGATTTTTTTGAGGGATGCAGCGATACCTCTGTCTCCTTGAATTGCATAATCACAGGCAGTTACGTGAAAGCATTCGCCTCCTACTCAGGATCCAGTGGTCCTTATACGCTGCAATGGGATACCGGTTCGGGTTGGACAACAAGCACAAGTACTTTTAAGTATGTGCCTTGTCCCGGGTCTGGTGTCATAAAGTTCCGGGTGTTGGACCGAAAGAACTGTCCAGTTCAAACTAGCTGTTATTGCGGAGAAGAGCCGCCCTGGTAAATGGAATCCTACGTATTTACGCCCGGTTGGTTTTGCCAACCGGGCTTTACGGCCCGGGAAAATCTATGCCAAGTTTTTTGAGGCGTGAGATAAAGGTGGTTCGCTTCAGGCCCAGGCATCGCGCCGCTCGTGTCTGGTTTCCACGATATTTTTCTAGCACATAGATGAGGTAGTCGCGTTCCATCTCGCAGAGGGTTTTAAGGTTATCCTCTTCTTCTACTGGACCATCGCCCTCATCATCTGTCTCAAAGGTTGCGTCGGGCAACATGAGCGTGTTCTGGGGCGACAACACCATCATTCTGTGAACAAAGTTCTTAAGCTCTCGCACATTCCCTTGCCAGGGTTGTTCTGAGAGATGCTTGAGCACGCGCCTGGGGATCAGGTCGATGTGTTTGTCCAGCTTCTTATTGAACGCTTCCACGAAATGCCGAACCAGCAAGGGGATGTCTTCACGGCGATCTCGAAGGGGCGCGATGATGATGGGGTACACGTTCAGGCGGTAGTACAGGTCTTCCCGGAATCGGCCCTGATCCACTTCCTCCCTGAGATTCCTATGGGTTGCAGCAATAACGCGAACGTTGGACGAGCGTTCCTGGGTGTCTCCGGTGCGGCGGAACCTGCCGGTTTCCAAGAATCGCAAAAGCCGAACCTGCATGGCGGGCGAGGCCTCGCCAATTTCATCGAGGAACACGGTGCCCTTGTCGGCAATCTCAAAAAGGCCCGCCTTATCGGTGGCGGCGCCGGTAAACGCGCCCCGGCGATGGCCGAACAGCTCGCTTTCCAGAAGGGTGTCGGGCAAGGCTCCTGTGTTTTGGGCCACAAATTTGTGCTTCTTTCTCGCGCCAAGATCGTGGATGGCCTGGGCCACCAGTTCCTTGCCTGTGCCGCTTTCACCCAAAATCAGCACGTTGGCGTTGGTCCCAGCTACGGCTTTGATTTGTTCAAAAATTTTTTCCATGCCTGCAGAGTTTCCGATGATCTGCTCGAATCCGAATTTTTTATCCAATCGAGACTGAAGATGTTGGACTTCCCTGTTTAGCGTGGTGTTCTTGATCAGCTTCGAGACACGAGCGCGGAACTCAAAAAGATCCACTGGTTTGGTGAGATAGTCATCGGCCCCCATTTTCATGGCTTGAACCGCGGAGTCCACTGAGCCAAAGGCCGTTACCAGAATAACGCTAATCTCCTTATTGGCCTCTTTTGCCTTCTTCACTACCGTCAGACCATCCACTCCGGGCATGCGAAGATCGGTAATAACCAGATCTATGTCCCCGGCATGCTGGTCAATGTACTCAATTGCATCTGCGCCATTCGAAAAATCTTCCACCTGGTAGTGGCGTTTCCTCAAAGCCATGGACATGGCCTTGCGCGATTCGGCCTCATCTTCCACAATTACTACGGTTCCGGCCGAACCTTCCGCCAGATTCAGGGATTTTGCCATTGTTTCACCCATTCCTCATTCACGATTTCCACCCCCAGTGACTCAGCTTTTGCAAGTTTCGAACCAGCTTTTTCACCGGCCAGCAGGAGATCCGTTTTTCCTGTGACACTGCCCGTAACTTTAGCGCCCAATCCCTTGAGAAGCGCGGTTAACTCGGTTCTGCTTCCTGATTCAAAACTGCCTGTTACAACAAGGGTCTTTCCGGCCAGAGGTTTGGGTTGGTCATCGCTGACAATCACCTCTTCAAGATTCAGCCCCAACTCTTTAAACGCTGCAAACGCCTCGCGAAAACTGTCCAAGCGAAGATGAGAAAACACTGACCAGGCCACCTTTTCCCCCATGCCATGAATGGCGGCAATCTCTTCTTCCCCAGCGGACGCCAGCCGATCATAGCTGCCGAAATGCTCCACCAACACTTCAGCCACCTTGGCCCCAATCATTGGTATGCCAACAGCAAACAGTAGTTTGGAGAAAGGACGGCTTTTGGACTTTTCTATCTCCCCCAGCAGATTGGAAATCCACTTGTCTCCCACACGATCCAACTTCCACAATTCCTCAGGAGTCAGTCGGTAGATGGAAGGCAAATCTGGGATAAGACCTTCGGCCACCATTTGCTGGACCCGTTCCTTTCCGAGGCCCTGGATATCCATGGCGCCGCGCGCGGCAAAGTGGGTGATGCGACGCTCCAGTTGCGCTGGGCACGCCAAATTGACGCACCTTACTGCTACTTGATCCTCTTCCCGAAAGGTTTCACCTCCGCATCGCGGACAGGTCTCTGGCGACTTGATTTCTTCTTCCTCTCCGGTTCGTTTCTCCACAATCACCTTGATCACCTTCGGGATGATATCTCCACCTTTTTCAATAAAGACCCAATCGCCTACCCGAATATCCTTCTTCTTCACTTCATCAAAATTATGAAGCGTGGCTCGTGAAACGGTGGTGCCAGCAAGAGGCGTGGGAGCGAAATTTGCGACCGGCGTGAGTACGCCTGTGCGGCCCACCTGTATTTCAATGCTGTGGATTTGTGTTGTAGCCTGCTCCGCTGGGAACTTATAAGCGGTGGCCCATTTTGGAAATTTGGCGGTGTACCCGATTCGCTCGTAGAGACCGGGGTTGTCCACCTTTAGAACCACGCCATCGGTTTCGTATTCCAACTCTCTGCGAAGCACGGCCCATTCTTCTATCAGTTCGAATAACTCGGTCTTGCCTTTAATTTCTCGGGTCAAGGGGTTGACTGGGAAACCCAGCTCTCCAGCGGCCTTTAGACTGGCCAGGTGGGAATTGAAGGCTTTCGCCCACGGACCCACGATCTGAAACACAAACATACTCAATTTACGACGTGCAGTCTCCCGAGAATCCAACTGTCGAAATGAGCCTGCCGCCGCATTGCGGGGATTGGCGAAAAGGGGCTTATCTTCCTCTAACCGTTGTTCATTCAGTTTCTCAAAGGTGGTCTTGCTCATGTAGACCTCCCCGCGCACTTCCATTTCAGCAATATCGGACCAGGCCGGCACACGCAAAGGCAACTCATGGATGGTTTTTGCATTGGCGGTAACTTCCTCCCCAACTCTGCCGTCACCCCGTGTCACAGCCCGGGCCAAAACTCCGTTTTCATAAACCACGCTCAATGAAAGCCCGTCAATTTTCAACTCAGCCGCGTACACCGGGGACGCGCCAATATCCGGGCCAGTTCGAGTGAGGAAATTTTCGAGATCTTCTCGGTTATAGGCGTTGCCCAGGCTGAGCATGGGCGTGCGATGTTCCCTGGAAGGATGATTGTCTACGAGGCCTGAACCCACTCGAAAAGAAGGTGAATGAGGTCGAACCAACTGAGGGTGAGCAGCTTCCAGCTCCAGCAACTCTTTTTCAAGAAGATCATATTCCCTGTCGCTGATAACCGGATTGTCTTCGCCATAGTACTTCTTACGGTGAAATTCGATCTCCTCAATTAACTCATCCATTCTCTTCTCAACAGCCTGGCTCATGAACATCTCTCCAATGGTTATTTCCGCAAAGGTGCATCCACCCAGGTTATACCATAGCTGATTTGGAGATCATTTTGCCACGATTTTAAGCCCAGAATATGAAGGTTGGTTAAACCTGGAATTGGAACAAACCGAGCGCCAGAGGTTAGACTGAAGCATCGCCTGCAAGAATAACCGGCTCAGGAACCAGCTTCACTCCGAATCGTTCAAAGACGCCATGCTGAATTTCCCTGGCCAAAGCCAGGACCTGGGCGGCAGAACCCTGACCGCGATTCACAATAGCCAGGCAGTGATGCTGGGAGAGCCCAACAGAGCCCGCCCCATAGCCTTTCTTAAAGCCAGCATGATCTATCAGCCATGCGGCTGACAATTTCACCCCGCCCTGTTCTGCTGGAAAATGAGGGTGCTGGATGCCTGCCTTTTCTACAAAGGCCGCATATTCCCCAGCGTCTAAAATGGGATTGGTGAAGAATGAACCACAACCATGAGAATTGAAATCATCCCTATGAAACACCATGGATTTTTCTCGCCTCACAGCCAATACCGCGTCCCTCACCTGGCTCAAGCTGGCATCTGCAGTTAATCGATCTTTTAAATCGGGATAACGGATGGTTGGCGCACCGTTTTTTTGCAGGCGAAAGGTCACTGAGACAATGACATACCTTCCCCGAGCAGAACCCTTGAAAATACTATGGCGATAAGCAAACCCACAATTGGCGCCGGGGATGGACGCAAGACAACTCGTCTCCAGATCCAAAACTTGAACCGAAACAATCGTTTCCGACACATCTTGCCCATAGGCGCCTATATTTTGAATGGGCGCAGCGCCAACTTTGCCAGGAATGCCGGAAAGACATTCCAGACCACTCCAGTTCTGATGCACTGCCTTAGCCGCCACTGAATCCCAATCCTCGCCTGCCATCACCTCGAAAAGGATCGTCTCGCCCTCATCTTTGAAAGAAAAACCTTTGAGCGCCATGCCAATCACCAGGCCTTGGAAACCCTGGTCGGGCAATAGGAGGTTGCTGCCGCCCCCCAGAATTAAAACCGGGGTCTTTTCCATGTCAGCCCAATCAAACGCCGCTCTCAATTCCTCAACCGATGCGGGCTGAAAAAAATAACGAGCCGGGCCGCCTATTCCCATGGTCGTAAAAGGCGCTAATAAGACATTTTTCTCAAAAAAATGATGAATCCGGGCTGTGTTGACCTTCATTTCCTTCCCTGGCTCCTGGTTTTTGGATATACTGCCCTTGCGCGCATCAGGAGGCGACGCTGTCATTATGCCGAACCTTTATCTTTTCTCCAACTTAAAAACGCAATTAACCGATGAGCTTCCACAGATAAAGGCGAGCCTCGCCCAGTCCCTATGTGTATCGGAAGACGAGATTTATAACCTACGGGTCATAAAGGAGTCGGTAGATGCTCGCAAAAAGCCCCACCTGTATTTTGTACGTCAGGTGGAATTCGCCCTGAAAACGCCATTCAAAGGCAGTCTTCCTGGGAATATGCAAGCATTGGAACAGTCTCGATCCATCATTCCCACACCCCAGTTCATCACAGGAAAAATAACAGGGCAGACCGAACCTGTGGTTGTCGTTGGCGCAGGTCCTGCGGGCCTGTTCGCAGCACTTTCTCTTGCGGAGGCAGGGGTTGAGACCATTCTTCTAGAGCGGGGAAAGCCCGTCGAAACGCGAATGCGCGACATCGGTCAGCTCCGATCTCACGGGGTTCTGGACCCGGAAAGCAATGTCTGTTTTGGCGAAGGCGGGGCGGGGGCTTATACAGATGGCAAGTTATACACTCGCATCAAACATCCCTACGTGCGTTGGGTAATGAAACGATTGGTGGATTTTCAGGCGCCCGAACGTATTCTGGTGGATGCTCATCCCCATTTAGGCACAGATAAACTGGTCAAAATAGTGAAAGCCATACGTGAACATCTCATCCAACGTGGTGTGAAAGTAAGGTTCCAGTCCAAGCTGCAAAGCCTTCAAATAGAGAATGGTCAATGCGTAGGTGTTGTATTGGAAGGCGGCGAAGTTATTCGATCCCGACAGGTTGTCCTAGGGATCGGTCATTCAGCTCGCGACACCCTCTCGCAGCTATTAAAGGATGGCGTGTGTATTGAGCCCAAGCCCTTCGCGGTGGGTGTAAGGGTGGAGCATCCCCAGGCGCTGATCAATAAAAGCCAATATGGGAAACCCGAGCGGCATCCCATTCTAAATGCTGCTGCTTATCAGCTCACCCACCAGGTTCCTGACCCCGACTTAAAAAAGCGAGGCGTTTATTCCTTTTGCATGTGTCCGGGTGGCTTCATCGTCCCAAGTCCGACTGAACCAGAGAAAATGGCTGTTAATGGCATGAGCAACGCTAATCGATCTACACCTTACGCAAATTCTGGCGTTGTAGTGCAAATTACACCAGAAGACCTTTACAGACAAGGTTTTGAACAAAGTCCTCTGGTTGGTGTAACCTTTCAGCGAATGCTGGAGGAACAAGCATTCTCCATGACAGAAAAACCCTATGCCGCGCCTGCCATGCGCATCTCCGATTTCATGGCTCGCAAGGCAGGTGGAAGTCTTGCCCCAACAAACTATCGGCCTGCAGCAGAGCCCTGCGATTTATGGGAATTACTTCCTTTATGGTTGGCCGAACCGCTGCGTATTGGACTTGAGGGGTTTAATCGCAAAATAAAGGGATATACCAGCTCGGAAGCGAACATGTTGGCTATTGAGAGCCGAACAAGCTCGCCCCTTCGCATCCCTAGAAATGATCAGTTACAGGCGGAAAGCGTTCGAGGTCTTTATCCAGTTGGTGAAGGCGCGGGTTACGCAGGCGGTATTGTGAGCGCAGCCGTGGATGGAGTCAAAGCCGCGGAAGCCATAGTGGATCAGTTGACGTAGCCAGGCTTTCGGAACAACGATGCTCCCATATGCAAGGCCCCAGAAATTATTGCGCGCCCCTTTTCAATACATGGAGAAGGCGAGAAGGGGAACAATCGACTTAGGAAAACTAAGGTTAGCTTTTTGTGGAAGTTACTTTTATCAGGCGATTGTAAGATTTTCACGCTTAAATGATCTTGAGTTTTTAGGTCAGTGTGTTACAATAGAGCTAACTTGATCTCTGAGTTTTTCTTGGAGAGGGGATGCAAGACCGCCATATACTGGCCCACCAAAAACTACCCCGCCAAACTTTTTCCCACCAAACTTATGCCCACCAAATTAGTCCCCACTTTAACGATTGCATCCCTCACCCTTCAAGAAAAGAAAGCTCATGCAGATGACTACTTCGCCCGAAGTGGTCATTTTTGTTTTTGACGCTTCATAAAATCATGATTGACAAAACAAAAGCCATCGCGTAATTTATTACCGGCTGAGACATTTTATTTTGGTGTGTACTTCCGAAAATCTTACCGACCGCTCACGATTCAGTGATGTGACCTTTTACTCTTAGTGATTGGTATAGGTACACACAAATATGGAAAATATTACGATTATCGCTTCCTCCAATTCTTGGATGGAGGGTGAGGCGATACGTCAATTGAAATTAACAGCCAAATTGCCTGGCATGGTTCAGGCTGTTGGTCTGCCCGATTTGCATCCGGGCAGAAGCGCGCCTATTGGAGCCGCCTTTCTTTCTGAAAACCCTATTTATCCCCATCTTGTTGGAAACGATATTGGCTGTGGCATGTCATTTTGGAAAACCAACTTGAAAACTCGCAGAGCTAAACCCACCCGCTGGGCCTCAAAATTGGACACCTTGGATCAACCCTTCACAGGGGACAGAAAACCGTTTCTCGCCGAGTACGGTTTAGAGGGATGTGAGGACCACGCCCTTGGCACAATCGGCGGCGGTAATCATTTCGCAGAACTTCAAAAGGTGTCCTCAATTACCGAAAAAGGTCGGGAATTGGTGGATGCTGAAAAGCTCTATCTCCTCACCCATAGCGGGTCAAGGGGGCTAGGTCAGGCTATTCTGCAAGACCAGATGGCCAAAACTGGAACACAAGGACTGGTGGGTGAGCAGGCTCAGGATTATCTGATTCACCACAACCGGGCGGTGAATTGGGCTCGGGCCAATAGAGATCTCATTTCCCACCGCTTCATTTCTTCCATATCCGGAGAACCTGAGCGCATTTTAGATGTGTGTCACAACCAGGTGACGCCTCATCTTAAAGATGGGAAAACCTTTTGGTTGCATCGCAAAGGCGCTGCCCCGGCGACAGAGGGGCCGGTGATTATTCCTGGATCAAGAGGCAGTGAAAGTTACCTAGTGCAACCCCTTCCCGACTGTAGCGTTTCGTGCTGGTCCTTAGCCCACGGAGCAGGAAGAAAGTGGAGCCGTCATGACGCTCGAAAACGACTAAAAAACCGCTTTAACGTGAAGGAGCTGAGGCAGACGTCAATGGGGAGTCTGGTGATCTGTGAAGACCGAGCACTACTCTACGAGGAGGCTCCTCAGGCCTATAAAAACGTAAACCAGGTTGTCAAAGACCTTGTAGATCATCACCTGGTGGAAATTCTCGCGGTGCTGGAGCCCGTTCTTACCTTTAAAACCAAACGGAGAGATTCATGACTGTCTGGATTCAAATTAGCGCAGGGCAAGGTCCGGCTGAATGCCATTGGGTAGTTGCCCGGGTTGGGGAGCAGATGAGTCGCGAAGCCATTCAACTTGGTCTCTCATTTTCGATTCTAGAAATGGAGAGTGGGCCTGAAAAAGATTGTTGGCGTTCTCTGCTGATCCGAATCGAAGGCGTGGGCCATGAAACCTTTGCACAGAGCTGGGAGGGGACAATTCAATGGATTGGCCGCTCCTTGTTTAGGCCAAATCATAAACGAAATAACTGGTTTGTGGGTGTGGAATTGCTCAAGTTGCCTGAGCGGTCCGCCTCCACAGGCAAGATCCGTTTTGAGACCTTCCGGGCCTCAGGTCCGGGTGGCCAACACGTAAATAAAAGTGAAACGGCGGTTCGAGCTGTTCATGTCGATTCCGGGCTCACAGCGACTGCACAGGAGGAACGCTCCCAAACAGCCAACCGAAGACTGGCAGAGGCTCGACTGCTGCAATCCCTTAAAACCAAACAAGATGAAGCATGGGCCAATGCAAAACAAAAGCGATGGCAAAGCCAGTACCAATTGGAGCGCGGCAACCCTACCCGCACTTTTAGAGGACTGACATTTCAACCCCAGTAATCCCTGTAAAATATCAACTTGGGAGCCCTTTCCCACTGTTTTTCGCAAAACAGTTCAATCCTCACTTGCGTATCAAATAGAGTGGTCTTCTTCTTAACGACGCTGGCGCGGCTCAAGGCGTTTGAATGACCGATGATTTTTAAAAAAAATCACGAATCTCATAATCGGGGAAACCATTTCCCGGAAAAGTTGGTATGCTTGTGTTAAGGAAAATGGGAGCGGGCCGCCGATGACACACAAAGTTCAGGCAAGAATCAGTTTCTTCCCATTGCCGGAAGGGGTGCGACCATGGCCATGATTGCACCTTTCTTCCTTGCCGGTCTAGTTCTGCTCGCCCTACCGCTTCTTATTCACCGGATTCGCCGTCCGGAAAGAGAACCCCTTCGCTTTAGCAGCCTTATGTTCGTGCCCGACATTCAGAAAAAGGTCATTGAAAGGCGAAAAATTCAGGACATTTTCCTCATGCTTCTTCGAATGGCTGCACTGGCGCTTCTGGCCGCTGTTTTCTGCCGTCCTTATTTCACCGTGCAAGAGCCAGAGTCGCCAATTTCGGAAAACGCTGTTTCCCGTCATTTGATCATGATCGACAATTCCGCCAGCATGACTCCCTCGCGCCTTAAACGTGCAAAAGAGCTGGCAAACAACGTACTGGACACCATTCCAAACGGGGAAGATGCTGGTGTTGCTGTCTTTAATTCGGATGCCGAAATGTTAGCGCCAATCAGGCCCAAAAGCACAGCAGCCAAAGATGCGCTGCAAGAGATTGTCGGTAGTTTCCAAGCCACCCGTTACCCAACTGCTCTTCTCTTTGCTGAAAACCAGCTCCTTACCGACGCTGAGGAACAGCCCGCGATGACGGTCCATATGATTTCAGACTTTCATCGCAGCGGCATTCCGGAACAAGCCGGAGGATGGCGTCTTTCCGGTCTGATTAATTTAAAACAATATCCTGTTGAGGGGTCCTTGGACAATTTGTCTCTAACAGATGTGGGCGTGCGAGCCTTATCAGAAGGGCAACTAATCGCAGGAAAGGTGAAGAACCATACCACGCTTGACAGGGACAATGTTGCTGTACGTTTGTTTGTAAATGGTCAAATGATTGAAGAAAAACACCTGGCTGTTCGAAGCGGCAATGCCTCACGCATTGAGTTTAGCCTGAACGAAAAGGGCCGTTTCTCGGGATGGCTGGAGTTAGAAGACGATGACGCTTCGGTCGATAACCGCCGATATTTTGTATGGCGCCCTCCACGCAAGCCGAAAGTCTTGATTGTGGAAGACATGAAATCTAGCTCACCCTATCCCGCATCTGAACTTATGGCAATGGCTCTCGACAACCATTGGTCTCTAAAAACGACTCAACACCCTGCACTGATTCAGGAAATGGATCTATTTAAACCAGACCTGCTGCTTCTCGCAAGCCTCCAGGGTTTTGATGAAGATATTGGCCGAAGCCTGCTCGCTTGGGTTAATGAGGGCGGCAAAATGCTCTTAACCCTTGGCCAGGTTCCACCGGAAGCACCGTTGAATCGAACTTTCCTCAACCCATTGGGAATCAGAAACGACGGTGCTCGTTATACCCAATCATTGGATCAACGGTTTGTGATGATGACCGATATCAATTTCAATCATCCCATCTTCCAAACCTTTGCTAATGCAAGGTTTAACGACTTTTCATCGCTTCATTTCTACAATTTTAACCAACTCGCCATTACCGGAAACCAACCCACGGCGCCAGTGAAATTTTATGGTGAAACTCGATTTCCAGCTATGATTGAGACATCGTCCGAAAAGGGGCGGGTTTTGATTTGGGCGTTTTCGCCACAACTGGAATGGACCAACTTGCCCAAACATATAAAATTTGTGCCCCTCCTTCAAGAAACTGTCCTATATCTAAACGGTCGGGAACGGGTTTCCCAAAGTGGCCTGGTGGGGGACTTATACGATCCCTCTCGCTGGGACGGGGTACAGGCGGTTCGGGGACCGGGCGGTTTTGAACAGGATGGCGCTCAGAGTTTCGTTTTAACCGAGCCGGGTCTGATTTCTCTTAAAATGAATGATCAATGGCAACCGGCGGATCCAGTGAATCCAGACCCCAGGGAAATGGAGCCAACCCTCATTTCCCCTGATGAATTCGCATTGAAACTGGCTTCGGTTTCCGATGAAGGACCGGGTTTTCAAAGCTCGCAATTCACCTCGGATTCAAGAGATAAAAAGATGGAATTTGGCTATGTATTTCTAGTCCTCCTAGTTCTGGCCCTATTGCTGGAGACCTGGGCGCAGGAATATGCCGCAAAGCGTAAAAAGGCCTTGCAGATATGAGTCGAACCGGTTCTGAGGAAGCTATGGAGCTCAAACATCTTGATGCACATATGTCGTTTAGAGTTAAAGAGGTAAAAGCTGCTCTTGCTCGCCGTCGTCGATGGCGTTGCCTTTTGGAATTTAGCCTTGCCTCTTTTTTCATTACCGTTGTTTTCGGTCTCATGCTTCATTTTTTTAAACATTTGGCAGTGGTTCGCATTTTGCTGTCACTCGGCTTTTGGTCTCTCCAATTTCTAGCCCTATGGCGACTTTTGATCAAGCCTCTAAGACAGCCTATCAGCTTTAAGCAGACTGCTCTATATATAGATCAACACTTTCCAGAGTTGGAAAACAGGCTCACAGGCATGGTCGCCCTTGCCAATAAACGGCGCTTAACCTGGATGGAGCAGGATTTTTTGAACGAAGCTCGCAACACGGTTAGCCGATCGCGGTTCGGCGATCAATGGGACTTTACACCCAAACCGGAACGCATGGCTTTCACATCCATACTTTTATTTCTGTCTCTCCTGGCTTGGATCCGGTTTCCAACGACCTGGCTTCCCTGGTTGGATGAGGGCATGACCTTTGGCGGACCATTTTCTGTAGAGCCCGGCGATGCAAAGGTTCGCATCGGCGATGATCTCATCATTCTGGTGAAGTCGGAACTAAAAGACAAAGCCGTTACACTGCGATGGAAAGATGCATCTGGCGAAGGTTGGCAGGATACGCCCATGAAAACTGGCGATACGGATTCGGTGCATTTTTACCGGTTTTCCGAGGTGAGTGGAAACATGGTCTACCAGGTGCTTTTTGGCCCATGGAAGTCTGACCGTTTCAAGATTACAGCCTGGTTGCCTCCAGATGTTGAGGCAATTGATCTTACCTATCACTACCCAGAATACTTGGATATGCCGCCCAGAGAAGCGCCCAACAGCGGGCTGATCACTGCGCCAGCAGGCGCTGAAGTGGTCCTTGACATTCACGTAAACAAGCCCCTTGCTTCTGCAGAGATGGTGTTTGACAGCGGCATGCGGTTGAATTTGAAAGATAATGGCGGTCTTGTTTGGAATACCCGGTTCAAGGTGCTTCACAACGATGTCTATCGTATCAAACTAACGGACAAAGATGGCGATTCCAATCTGTTCAGCCCATCCTACGATATAAGCGTGCGGCCCGATGAACCACCTACGATTCAATTGAGTTTCCCAAATCGAGATATGGACGTCTCGGCTCTGGATGAAGTCCCTTTCCAGTTCAAAGTCTCCGATGACTATGGGTTAAAAGGGTTTGGACTTCGCCTTGAGATGCCCGATAAAGACCCTGTTTCAATACCTCTGCATGGAGAAGGCGCTCCCGGACCGGGCGCATCCGGCTCCTATCAGCTTGCTTTGGAGTCCTATGATCTTGAACCGGGCGATCTGATTACCTGGACCGTCTGGGCCGAGGATCGAAAGCCGGACAGGCCAGAATACGAACAAATGGGGCCGCCTTTCTTCCTGGAAGTAAGGCCCTTCCGCAGGGAGTTCAGAGAGGCTGTCTCTAATAACGCAGGGGCCATGTCAGCGCAGAGTTCCGGAATGGATCTGGTCACAAGGCAGAAAGATGTTCTCATTGCCGCCTGGAATCTGCGCAAGAAGCTGAGCAAAATAGATGGGCCAACCTTCGATGAGGAAAAAGCCATTTTGCTAAAAGCAGAAGAAGAGATTGTGGCGGCGGCCCAGAAGGCTATGAGCGGCGCAAGAGACCCACGGGTCGAGGATCTTTTTGAGGTGCTAAACGACGCAGTTACAGCTTTTGACAACGCGACCTGGCCCAACCCTGCACCTGAGCTTTCTAATGCAACGATCGCCTGCCAAAAAGCCTATCAACTGCTTATTAAGTTGGAGCCGCCTCAAAACCGGGTGGCTAGAGCCAATGCGTCTGGGTCTGCAAGCCAGTCTGGGCGTAGACCCGAAGAAATGGGCGAGTTGGAGATGGACCGCAATCGCAATTTCTACGAAGACGAAAAACGGACAGGCGAAGAGGAAAAAGCTGCTTTGGACGCGTTGGACAAGTTGGACGATCTCGCTCGAAGACAGCAGATGATCAATGATGAAATTGCACGACTCATTTCCGAAATGCGAGAAGAGCAAACCCCTGAGCAACGACGGCGGCTGGAGCGGCTCAAGGAAGAGCTGAAGAAAAATATTGAGAAATTAGACGAGATGCAGCGAGATGTAGCTCAAATGAATCCGGGCGATTCTCGCGAAACTCAGCAACAGCTAGACAAAGCCCGCGAAAAAATGAATCGTGAGCTGGATAACCTTGAGCAAAATCAACTTCAGGAAGCGCGAGCTGCAGGGGCTGGCGCTATCAATGAAATGGAGCGTTTGGAAGACGCCTTGAAGCAGAAAACCGGGCAAAGCACCGGAGAGCGAGTTGAGTCTCTGCAACAGGAACTGGCGGACTTGAACCGCATGCAGGAGCAAATCCAAAAACGGGTTGAGGCGTTAAAAGACGAAAAAGACACCCCCAGTCTTCGTGCGGGCGATCCCAAAGAGGTTCACAAGAAAGAGCTTCTGGAAGAAAAGAAGGCATTGGCTCAGCGGTTAGAAGATCTTTTGGAAAATGCGGCCCAGGTGGCGGATCAAACAAGATCCAGCCAGGAGCTGCTTTCCAGAAAAATGGGAGATTGGCTCAGAGAAACGAGTAAAAAAGGCATTCTTGAGGAGATGGAAAAGACCGAAGAAATGGCGCGCTTTGGATCGTGGAACGACCTGACCGAACAAGAACAGGAGGTCAAGCAAAAGCTGGCTCAAGCAGCCGAAGACTTCCAAACCGTTGCAGACAGTCTGGTTTCCAATGACCAACAAGCTCGTGAAAAAGCTTATCGCGCGCTGGAACAACTGTTGAATAGACCTGAAGCTGAACCTCGATCAGATGAATCCATGCAACAATTTGTCGATAAGGACTATCGTCAATGGTTGGATGGCCTCGCCAACGCCTCATCCTGGCTGGGAAACTCAGGCCAGCCTCAAAGGGAACTTGAGTCTGCCCAAAGAGAGATCGAAAAATTCCGTCGGGACTATCGCCAATCCGGAAAAACGCCTACAAGTGAGGTCTTTACGGAGGCTGTTGTAAAACCACTTAGATTAACTGCGGATCAATTGAGGCAGGAAATAGAGGCATTTCGCAAGGAAAGAGAGTTTGTGTTGCGAGATGACGGCAGCATTCCCGACCAGTACCGGAAGCACGTGTCGGAGTATTTCCAACAACTTTCCGAGTCAGAGGGGAAGCAATAAATGGATTTAAAGCAATGGTTGGCTGGCCGAGACGCTGGCGATGTCGCCGCTCTTGAGTTTCAATTTGACGCGCCTCTCAGCCTTACAATGGGCTTGGTCCTTATTATTGTAATTGGCCTCATTGCCGGGTGGTATTGTCGTTCTCATTTAAAGGGGTTAACAAAACCGGCTCGCGTTATTCTCACCACGTTGCGAACACTCACCGTCATGTTGGCGATATTCCTCCTCCTGCGGCCCAGCCTGGTCGGCAATCGTTTTGACCCTGCACGCAATTACCTGCTTATGCTTTACGACAATTCTCTGAGCATGAGCCTGAAAGAAGAGGGAACCCGACGTGGCGACCGGCTCCTTGATCAACTGGAGTCAAGCC
>JBNKOV010000037.1:0-15416 GCA_050294955.1 Holophagae bacterium | reverse complement strand
TTGTATCCGAGATTAAGAACCATCCCGCCATCGCCAACACCGCCCTCATTCTCCTAGCCACGCATCCTCAACACGCTCAGGTTATGGAATTGCTGGAAATGGGGGTTCACCACTGCCTGTTGAAACCCGTGAAACAGCGGCTCTTCCTTGAAGCAATCTGCTCTTGCCTGAACCTGCCCTTTACGGCGACCAAAACCCATGCGTCGCAGCCCGTCAATTCCCCCGTAGCGACTGGCCTGGTCAAGGTGCTTGTAGTGGAAGATCAAGCCATCAATCAGAACCTGACCTGCCGACTCCTGGAAAAGAAGGGCTACCGCTGGACGTTGGCCCGGAACGGCGAAGAAGCAGTTGAGAAATTCGAGGCCCAAACATTCGACATCATTCTCATGGATTGTCAAATGCCGATTATGGACGGTTTCGAGGCAACCGCCAAAATACGGGAAAAGGAAGAACCGCCCGAAAGAATTCCCATCATTGCCATGACCGCAGGCGCCATGAAGGAAGATCGAGAGCGGTGCATTGCGGCGGGCATGGATGATTACCTGTGCAAACCCGTTCAGGCAGCCGATTTGTACGACCTTTTAAACAAGCAGCTAAACAAAGAATGAGGCGAAACCCATGTGCGGCAGAATTAATGTCACGACACCGGCCCAGAGTATTGCTGAGTTCTTTCTCGCTCTAAACTTTGCGGATACGGAACCACGCTACAATATCACCCCTGCCCAGCCTATTCTGGCCGTGCGGGAAGAGCCTGAACGGGGAAAGCGGATATTGCACGGCTTTTATTGGGGGCTCATTCCATCTTGGGCGAGGGACCACAAAATCGGGGCGCGCTTAACCAACGCCCGATGTGAAACCCTTGCGGAGAAACCGTCATTCCGAGGCGCCTACAAATACAGACGTTGCATTATTCCCATCGATGGATTCTACGAATGGAAGCGGGAAGGCGATAAAAAGCAGCCCTATTATTTCAAAAGAGTGGATGACCAACCCATCGCCCTCGCTGGCTTATGGGAGCACTGGATTGGACCTGCCGGAGATGAGATCATTTCCGCAACCATCATTACCACGGCAGCCAACGATCTCATGGCCCCCATTCACCACCGCATGCCGGTTATTCTTCACGCCGCCGATTTTGATCTGTGGTTAGACCCCAAACTGCAAGACGGCCGTCAGGTTAAACATCTGCTTCAACCTCTCAGCGGCGATCTGCTGCGCTGCTATCCAGTCAGCACCTTTGTCAACAACAGCAGACACGACGGCCCGCAATGCATTGAGCCCGTGAACTCGGGCAACCATCCCGATGATGAAGAGCCTCAACAGTTGAGCCTGTTCTAGGCCCATCATGGGAGCGCGTTCTGGAGCGCTTCTTGAAAGAAACGGTGCTGGATATGGGCCTGACCGTCAAAGAGCACGTGCCCGCTCACCACTTTCAGACCCTTCTGTCTGGCCATGGTCATCAGCAACGTCTCGGATGGATTATAAATTGTTTCAATCAAGGTTTTTGCCGAATTGGGAAATTGCTCTAACGGGCTCACTTCCACCTTGGGCGCCATGCCTGCGGACGTGGCCTGAACCAAGATTTGCGGGCCTTCCGAATGCCGATCATCCCATGGGATTTCTTCAACATTTTCAGGTAGATTGAACACCCGGCCCGGTGTCCGGTTGCAAACTTGGGCCTTCAGACCCAGAGAAGAGCAGGCGTAGGCCACAGCCCTGCCCAAACCGCCGTATCCCAAAATGCGCACAAGACCCGGCTCCTCCGCTTTTAAAATATCCAACATGGCCAAGAGGTCGGTATTGGCGCCCTTGCGTTTTCCCCCTGAAAAAATCAGGGTGTTTACGGCTCCCAGGCGCGCCGAACAGCTATCCAGGAATTCCTCCGCTGCCGTAAACGCCACCTCTTTCATGGGTTTGGTGACCGCCAGACCCAGAAACTCGGGGAAACATTCCATGAGCAGGTCTAAATCGGTCCGATTGGTGGCGGGAAGCCCGAGAAACAAACTGTTTCCGCAGACGGCCTTTAAACCGGGATTATGATATGCGGGAGATCGGGAATGACCCACAGGCGAGCCAATAACGGCGAATAAATGAAGTGCGTCCATTTCATGGGGACGGTAAATTTGTGATATTTCCTCGAAGGTGAGTTGCCCGGGAGCGACCGCCATGCCTGGTTCGGGCGTGAGAAAAGTGAAGGCGCCGCCGTAGATCAACGACAAGACCCTAGAAGCGTTGTACTCGGCTCCCATGTAGAAATGAACGAGAGAACGACCGCCAGCCCGCTTATAACGGCGCCGCATGTCTACCAGATCCCGGGTCTGTCTGCCCGTGCCAATGATTTTGATGATATCGGCCTTGGTCTTCAATGCGTTTTCAAAGGCGCCATCCAACCCGAGATTGTCTTTTAATTCATGATGGGAAAGGACCACCTTGCCGCCCGCCTGCTGCACAAATGCAATCTTCTCTTCAAGATCCGGTTCATCCAACTCCAGATCCACCAACTCAAAACCGGCCGCCAGACAGGCTTTTCGCAGTTCCCATCCCCGCGCATCTCGATCAGCGACAGAGCCCAGACCCAGGTGAGGAATGCTCCGATAGGTCGCCAACATGGGCCGAGCCGTGAGTGCTCGCAAGGCTTTTGGATCAGGCGTGTTCGCAAAGGTGTCAAGGCGAATTTCAAAACCCGTTTGATCCATTTTCCCAAGATCCGGGATTCGGTCACAATGACCTTCGGCGATGGAATAGCAGAACCGCATAAAAGATCCTTTTTTAAAGAACAAAATGGAATACAGCAGCCCGATTGCGCCACTGTATTCCATTTTCATTGA
This sequence comes from Holophagae bacterium, assembly GCA_050294955.1. Lineage (GTDB taxonomy): Bacteria > Acidobacteriota > Holophagae > Acanthopleuribacterales > Acanthopleuribacteraceae > JBNKOV01. Next base: position 12,588 of record JBNKOV010000037.1, on the reverse strand, counting down.
GTCTCAAGGCAGGCCTGAACCTGCCTTACAGGAAAGAATCACTCGCTGCAAACATTGGACTTCAGCCATTCCCGGTTCATGCGGGCAATGTTGTCGGCAGAGATTTCCTTGGGGCATTCCGCCTCGCAGGCAAAGGTGTTGGTGCAATTGCCAAAACCCTCGCGATCCATGGCTTCCACCATGGCCTGGGCTCGTGCGGCAGACTCCGCCTTGCCCTGGGGAAGAAGCGCGAGATGAGAGACCTTGGCCGCAACAAACAGCATGGCCGATGCGTTCTTACAGGCCGCAACGCAGGCGCCGCAGCCAATGCAGGCCGCCGCGTCCATGGCTTTATCGGCGTTGGTTTTGGGAACCAGCACCGCATGGGCGTCGGGCGCACTGCCGGTTTTGGCGGAAATGTAGCCGCCAGCCGCGATAATGCGATCAAACGCGCTGCGATCGACCACCAGATCCTTCACAATGGGGAAGGCGGTGGCGCGCCAGGGCTCGATGGCAATCACGTCGCCGTCGTGAAAGCTTCTCATGTGAAGCTGACAGGCCGTGGTGCCGGTTTCCGGGCCATGGGGTTGACCATTGATGAACAGACTGCATGCGCCGCAGATGCCTTCACGGCAATCGTGATCAAAAGCAACGGGCTCCTTGCCGTCTCGTTCAAGGCTATCATTGAGGACGTCCAGCATTTCCAGGAATGACATATCCGGGGAAACGCCGGAGAGCTGATGGGTTTCCATGAACCCGTCGTGCTCCGGGCCGCGTTGGCGCCAGATTTTAAGTGTTAATTCCATGCCTTTGCTCACTTGTAACTCCTCTGCGTCAACTTGACGTCATTAAATTCCAAGGCCTCTTCGTGGCGTTCAGGTTCAACATCATCGCCCTTGAATTCCCAGGCGGCTACGTGTGCGAATTTTTCATCGTCCCGTTTGGCTTCATTTTCCTCGGTTTGATGTTCCTCACGGAAATGACCGCCGCAGGATTCCTCCCGGGCCAATGCGTCTTTGCACATGAGTTCGCCAAACTCCAGGAAGTCGGCCACGCGGCCCGCCCGCTCCAGAACCTGGTTCAACTCGCCATCGGATCCAGTGATGGACACATTCTCCCAAAACTCCTTGCGGATTTCTGGGATCTTGTCGATGGCTTCTTTCAGGCCCTTGCCGTCGCGAGACATGCCGCATTTGTCCCACATGAGACGACCCAACTCGCGGTGAATGTCGTCTACGGTGCGGTTGCCGTTGATGGAGAGCAGCTTGGAGATTTTTTCCGAAGCCGCCTTCTCGGCGTCTTTAAAGGCCGCGTCGGAGGTGGACACGTCGTCCATAGACTCGTTGAGGTACCCGCCAATGGTGTAGGGAACCACAAAGTAGCCATCGGCCAGACCCTGCATGAGCGCGCTCGCGCCAAGACGGTTCGCGCCGTGATCCGAGAAGTTGCACTCGCCAAGGGCAAACAGGCCCGGTACGGTGGTCATGAGATTGTAGTCCACCCACAAGCCGCCCATGGTGTAATGGGGCGCAGGGAAGATGCGCATGGGGGTTTGATAGGGATTGTCTCCCGTGATTTTAGCGTACATGTCGAACAGGTTGCCGTATTTTGCTTTGATGGTGCTTTCGCCGTCGCGCTGGATTGCCGCAGCAAAATCAAGATAAACCGCCAGACCCGTGCTGCCTACGCCGCGACCTTCGTCGCATACCGCTTTGGCCGCTCTGGAAGCCACGTCGCGAGGAACCAGGTTGCCGAAGCTGGGGTAACGGCGTTCCAGGTAGTAGTCACGCTCCGATTCGGGAATGTCGATGGGCCGACGTTTGTCGGAGGGATCTTTGGGAACCCATACTCGACCGTCGTTTCTCAGAGACTCACTCATAAGGGTGAGCTTGGACTGATGAGAGCCGGAAACGGGAATACAGGTGGGATGAATTTGGGTGTAGCAAGGGTTGGCGAATGCCGCGCCTTTTTTGTAGGCCCGGAAAGCAGCGGTCACGTTGCAGGGCATGGCGTTGGTGGACAGGTAGAATACGTTGCCGTATCCGCCGGTGGCCAGAATAACCGCGTCCGCGCTGTGAGATTCAATTTTACCGTTAACCAAATTGCGAGTCACAATGCCGCGCGCTCTGCCGTTCACCACAACCACATCCAACATTTCGGTGCGTGGATAGAGCCGAACCTTGCCGGAGCCCACTTCTTTCATCAATGCGCTGTAGGCGCCCAAAAGAAGCTGCTGCCCTGTTTGACCGCGAGCGTAGAAGGTTCGTGAGACCTGAGCCCCGCCAAAAGATCTATTGGCCAGGAACCCGTTGTACTCGCGTGCAAAGGGCACGCCCTGGGCCGCGCACTGATCGATAATGTTATTGCTCACCTGGGCCAGACGATAGACGTTGGCTTCGCGAGCGCGATAGTCGCCGCCTTTCACGGTGTCGTAGAAGAGACGCCAGATGCTGTCGCCATCGTTGGGATAATTCTTTGCGGCGTTAATGCCGCCCTGGGCCGCAATACTGTGAGCGCGACGGGGGCTGTCCTGAATGCAAAAAGCCTTCACGTTGTAACCCAATTCAGCAAGGGAAGCCGCAGCAGATGCCCCAGCCAGACCGGTCCCAACAACAATAACGTTGAACTTCCGCTTGTTGGCGGGGTTGATCAATTTCAAATTAAAGCGATGGTTGTCCCACTTCTTCTCGACGGGACCTTCTGGGATTTTTGCGTCAAGTTGCATTACATACCTCCCTTGGAAATCAACAGCCACACCGGAATACTAGCAAAACCAAGGGCCAGACCGATGGCTGTTAAAATGCACAGCCCCTTGATGATGGGCGTCCATTTTCCATGGCGGATGCCGAAGGTCTGAAACACACTTTGCAAACCATGAACCAGGTGCATGCCCAGAACCAACATGGCGCAAATGTACATCGAACTCCAGCCGGTATGGGTGAACTTGCTGAGAACCAGGCCATATAGGCCGTCAGGTCCCGACTTGTCGCCCCAAGTAAAGTTGAAAAGATGAATGACCACAAACACAAAAACCAGAACCCCAGTAAGGATCATGGTCCGAGAGGCCAGGGTAGCGTCGGAAGGATTTTTGTAGTAATACTGAGAGCTTCTCGCTTTAGTGTTTTGGTGATTGAGATTAAATGCCAGAAAAACATGCACTACAAAGACGACCAGGAGACCGGCCCTCGCAGCGTTTAACCATGGCTGGGAACCCAGCCATTCTGCGTAACTGTTGAATAGTTCGCCTCCGTCTCCTGCCAACAAAAGGAAGTTGCCGGAGAGGTGAGCTACCAGAAAGCCGCTCAACATCAGGCCGCTCAGGGCCATCAGTTGCTTTCTACCAACAGACGTATTAAAGAAGTTGGTAAGCCACTTCATAAAAAACTCCTGTCTTCATACAATGGAAAAAGTTGAAATCAGTCCTCAAAAATGATATCAATTTGAAGCCGTATAGGCTGCCCTTCCAATGAGTTGGGAAGGTTGATCGTAACTGGAACGGTGATGGGCTCCACAGGTCTCTTCTGAGAAACCACTTCCTCAGCACCTTCAGAAGCCATGCTGGCGATTTCCGCCATATCCTCCAAATCGTCTTCAAACTCAATGGGATCAACGTCATCGAGTTCAATGACCTCTGAATTGTCAAGGGTTGATATAGGCCGAAGGGATGGCCTGGAGGGAGAATTGGGCGGGGTTGCAGGGGCGGGTTCGTCATCAAGCTCGATGGGGTCTTCCACATCGGGAAGTTCGTCGGGCAATGGATCTTTGTTGATCGTGTCATCTTCGATAAACTCGATCTCTTCCATAACCTTCTGCGGCGCGACCGGTTTAGGCGCTGCCGGTTGGGCGGGAGCGGGCGCAGGAGCCGCCGGTTTGGCGGGGGCGGCCGCAGGACTCGCAGAGGCCTTCTGAGCTGGCGAGGACGGAAGCGCAGGGGCCTCCGACGGTTTGGGCGGCAGCTCGGGCATGGGCGTCTTGGACTTGCTTGCGGTAGGCGCGGATTTCTCCTCCTCCAAACCGTATTTTTGCCCCAAATGTTTGAGCACCAGCTTGCTGATGCCCTTCAGGGTCTCAAAGACCCCGTCCCCTTTCAGGGCGACCGCCTCGAACCAGGGCACGTTGGCCTTGTTCATCAGCTTGTTCAGGGAGTCCACATCCATGACGTTTTTCATGTCGCGCTTGTTGTATTGCAACACATAGGGCATGTTGCGGATGTCCATATTCTGTTCTTTGAGGTTGGTCACCAGGTTCTCAAAACTGTCTACGTTGGCGTCGGCCATGGCGCTCTGGGAATCGGCGACAAACACAACGCCGTCAGCCCCCTTCAGCACCAGCTTACGGGTGGTGTCGTAGAATACCTGGCCCGGCACGGTGTACAACTGGATCTTGGTTTTCATGCCCCGAATGGTGCCCAACTCGATAGGCAGGAAATCAAAGAACAGGGTTCGATCCGTCTTGGTGGCCAAAGACAACATTTTACCTTTTGCCTGGGATGGCAATGTGTCGTAAATGAATTGAAGATTGGTGGTCTTTCCGCAAAGACCCGGTCCGTAATAGACTACTTTTGCGGTGAGTTCCTTGGTGGCGTAATTAAACAGAACCATCGATCATCTCCATGTAAAATGCTGCCCTGCGTATCGGTTGTTTTTTTTGTGCATGGCCCATCAAAGATCCTTTGCCTTAACATCTTCAAGGGTTGTAATTTAGCATGAATTGTACCACGAATACAGAGAAATGATGAGAAAATGCTTTAAAGTAAAGGAAGATCACCCTTTCTGGGCCTGTTTTCTCAAAATCACCGCCGAAAAACCGCTTTCATGCGCAAAAACGCTCAAAAAGATGAAACCCAACTGCTTTACAAAATGCATCCCGCCGCCTTAGCCCAACGCCATGATCAGGTCTGGCTGTACGCCAAATATGAGGAACGGCGCCTTGAGTCGGAAGATCCTCTGACCTTCGGCCTCCTCATATTGGAGATCACCCTCCTCTTTCAGGCCCGCATAGGTTTTCAACTGGTTCAGCAGGTCGGCGTCCCGTTCCCGTTCCTGGAGGAACCGGGAGCAGCAGCCGCTGAAGAAGCGATAGGAGAGGGTGTATTCCACCAAGTTGCCGGCCTCCAGTTTTTCCCTGGCCGGCATTTTGATGAGCCCAAAAGCCATCATGCCCATGAGGTATAGTCGGTCGCCGTTTTCTTTGCCGCTAATTGGGCAAAACCCTTCAAAAGAAAGATCATAGCCCTGACTTTCATCGAGGCGGGCGACACAGCGGGAAAGGGCCGTCATCTGGTAACCCGGGTGCAATAGATCCGCGGGCCATTTTCCAGCGGTAACCTGTTGGGCGACGAGCAGCGCTGGATAATAGGACGCTGGTCCGGTAGGGAGCCGATCCACATGTTCCCCTTCTTCCGAGTCCAAACGGAAGGGGTTGACCGCCATGAAAAGCCAATGGGCGCCCGAACCATCGCGCAGTTTGCGCCATTTGATGTGGGCCGGCCCGTTTACCCGACCGCTGATGTCCCGAACATGGCTTAAATGCCCCCAGGTCTTGCAACCCAAAACCTGAGGCGCCGCGTTTAGAATAAAAGGGGCGCAGAGACTCTCGGCCATGCGGCCCAAATGATAGATAATGTGGTGGTCTCCTTCGCTCAGGCCGAACTGATCGCAAAAAACGGCCAGGTCCAATGAGGCGGGCTCACCCTTGTCGGGCTTGATGAATGTGGTGAAAACAGCGTCGCATAACTCGTCTTTTTTACAGTCGATCAGGCTCAACCTCACGGCGTCGAAGGGCAGAAAATATTTCAGCGCCCGAAATTGTCCGTGCAACGCCATGAAGGCTTCATCTCCGGTTATCTGGTCTAAGACCATGTTGGTGATGGAACCCAATTCTGCGCTGAGCGCCGAACGCTTTTCGCCCTTGTAGGGACCGCCATCCAGACAAGCGCCCAAATTGGGCAGTTGCATGCCGCTCTCCTCCTCGTCGCCAATGTCCACCATGGACAGCAGATCGATCACCTGCTCGCCGCCGTGTTTCCGGGCCAACTCCTGCAAGGGGCTCAGGTCGGGGTGTTCCCGACAAAAGGCGCTGGCGTCGAATGGCCGCTCTTTGGAGGCGGACCCCGCATGGGCCGCAAAGGCCTTCAGGTCTCTTAAAAAGGGAATGCCGGCGGCGAGGCCCTTTTCGCCAAAATCTTTGAGCGATTTAAAGGCCAGCGACAGTTTCAGGTCGTTGACGCCGGGCAACACCACGTGGATATCCAAGGCGGGAGCGAGCTCTTCAAAGAGCTTGTCCCAACTGTTTCGGGTTACTGACTTGGGTTCCCAACTGGTTCGGGCCTCATCAGAGCCGGAGAAATTGCCCAGGCAGGTAAAATGAAAGAACCGTTCGGGAGGCGAGACGCCGCCGCTTCCCTTGTCAACATCCATCCTAATTTCCACTGCCATGGCTCGCCTCCATTGTTTTCCTCAGATTGTCTCGGTGATGTCACTGGGGCTCAGCATATCTGATTTGATATATCATAACCTGAAACAATACCTTATGGCCAGCAGTATTGGTGATCTTCCAAATGAAAACCAAGGCAATGAGAAAGCTGGTCAAATGAGGATTGTCCAGCCCATAGCTAGTCACCCGAAAAGAATTCCCTCTTGGATTTCATGTGGGTTGGTGTAGAATTTGGGAGAAGCATGAGATGCAGGTCGTTAATTGAGAATGGCCATTCATCAATCTCTATATACAAGGGAGTTGACAGATGAATTTTCCGGAACCGCCTCCTCCGCCACAACCACCGCCCAGAAGAGACTCGCCTTACACGCCCCCTGAGGATTTTGAACCGCAATATGGGGAATCCAACTGGGAAGAAGCCCGGTCAGAAATTGAGAAACCAGCCATTATTCTCATGATCATGTCGGCCCTTGCGTTTATGTATACTTTGGTGATGTGGTTCTTCAGCCTGTTCGCGCCAGCAACATCGCCTGAAGACTTGTTGAACGACCCGTCAGTTCAAGAACTTTTCACCCAGTTGCCGCCCGAGATTGCTGAAATGTACGAGAACATGCTTCACACCATGCTCAATGCTGGCCCTTTACTGAACGGAATCCACTTGATTGCGGCGGGTCTCACATTTTACGGGGCCATGAAAATGAGGAACCTAAGCCATTATGGCCTGGCGCTAACCTCTGCGATTCTAGCTCTTATCCCCTGCACGGGCACTTGTTGCTGCTGTATTGAAATGCCGGTGGCCATTTGGGCTCTTATCTTGTTGACCAAAGACCATATCCGTTCCGCTTTCCCTTGAGGAGATCATGACAAAGCAGAAAACTCCAGACAAATTAAGTCATTGGGTGGTTTTGCTTTTGTGCGCAGGAGCCCTTTGCCTGGCTGCCGTGATGGATCCCGCCAAATCCGACTCTAAGATGACTTCGGTGGCGGGTTTTCCCATTCCGCCCATTTGCGGTATGAAAAACATGACAGGCCTCCCCTGCCCCGGTTGCGGTCTGACCAGGAGTTGGGTGGCGGCGGCTCACGGCAATTTGAAAATGAGTTTGCAGTTCAACCGAATGGGCTGGCTTCTCATGCTTTACACGGGTCTACAAGCGCTCAGACACGCCAGCATTCTCTTGTTTCCGCAAAATTACGAACGCATGAAACCCTGGGGGCGACGGCTGGACAAGGCCATTGCCCCTCTGGGCATCCTATTGCTGGCCAACTGGGTCTGGAACATGATCGTCCATTTTTCCAGTTAACCTACATTCGGTCCAGGGTCTGTATACCCAACAAAGCAAGGCCCTTTTGAATCACGAGCCCCACAGCGTCCACCAACTGAAGGCGGGTGGCCATAAGAGCCGGGGATTCAGCCTTCAACACAGGGCAGCTATCAAAGAACCGGGAAAAGTCTTTGGACAACTGGTAGAGGTAGGTGCAGAGCCACATGGGCTTGAACTCCCTTGCCGCTCGATCGCAGATATCAGGAAAGGAAGCCATGCCATTTAAGAGGGTTCGCTCATCATCGTGGGTGAGCAACGACCAGTCGGTAAGGCTTGTGTCAACATCTCCCGCCTTTCTTAGAATAGAACGGGTTCTGGCGAAGGCGTACATCATATAAGGTCCGGTATTGCCCGTGCGAGCAGTCCATTCCTCAATGTTGAACACAATCACCTTCATGTTGTCCTGATTGTTCATGCCGTATTTAATGGTGGCCACCGCGATGCGTTTCGCCGCTTCGACAATTTCTTCTTCGCTCCACTCGCCAATGTACTTATCCAGAAACTCACTGCGAATTCTATCCACCAGTTTCTTCTTTAACTCGGAGAACAGAATCACATTGCCGTAACGGGAGCCCATTTTCCCTTCGGGCAGAACCACCAGACCATAGGCCAGGTGATGGCATTGGGCCGCTCGCTTCCAGCCCATCATCTCCAAGGTTTTAAAAACCTGCTGGAAGTGAAGAGATTGAGAGGCGTCCACCACGTAGATGGATCGGTCGATGCCAAATTTTTCGAATTTATCGTGGGCCAGGGCAATATCCTTGGTGGAGTACAACCCGGAACCATCGGACTTAATGAGCAGGAAAAAGGGAAGTTTGGCGGCTGAAAGATCAGCGCCAATAGCGCCTTCCGACTTCACCAGCACGCCCTTTTCATAATAGTCCATGACAATCTTCTTGCCGCGATCACCCACGTCCGATTCGTAATAGTAGTGATCAAATCGAGCGTCCAGCCAATCATAGATGGCGAAAAACTCGTCCATAGACCATTTCTTGGTTTTTTCCCAAAGGGCCAGCAACTCAGGCTCGCGCGCCTCCAAACCCTTTAAGGTGTCGGCCACGCCCTGTTGCCGGCGATTCATTTCATCAATCACAGCAACATCGTCGGGCAATGCGCCTTTAACGCGAAAATACTCAGCCACTTCTATGCCGGATGCCGTATCTTTGGGAAATTGATAAATCTGTTGTTTATCCTCGGTCATGCCCAGTTCCAACTCGCTCAAGATCATGCCCGAGCTGGCAACCCCGTATTTCTCTGCAACTTCAATCCTGCGCCCAGCAACCCGGCTGCCTACTCGGGCGTAGGCGACCATGTCGCCAACCTGGTATCCGGTTCCGCCGCAAACCACTTCATAATCAGCGGTTCCGTCGTTTACGCCAACCCGCTTCAGCTTATCTTTGCCTTCAATGGCGTCTATTGCTGTTACCTTCGCCGTTACAATGCCGGGCATGGGGCATTGGGTGAGCAGCTTGAAATCCAGCTTGATGGTGGCGTTGGTGTAGAGATCGCCCAGGAACTCGCCCAAATTGGACTCGGGAACTTCGCCATCGAAGTAATTGCGATAATACCAGAGACATTTCGCAATATGAGCGCCTTCGTCGCCTATGTAATTCACAGGAACCGTCTCAAAACCGTTCCAGTCATAGATGCGCCAGAGCGCGTCGCCCAACGCAACATTACGGGTATGACCCACGTGAAACGCCTTGTGGGTGTTGGGCTGAGAGTATTCGATCATCACCCGTTCGCCGCGATCAGCGCGACGGGCTAAAAAGGTTCCATCTAAAATGGCAGGCACAAGACCTGCGGCCAGCTCGGCGCGATTCACCATAAAGTTGAGGTAGGGGCCCATAACCGAAACAGAGGCCACGCTGCTGCCTTCCAAAGCGGCTTCCACATGGGGCGCAAGCTCTTGAGCGATAAGGGGCGGCTTCTTGCGCATGGCTTTTGCCAGCCGGAAACAGGGAAAGGCAAAATCGCCATTTTCCTTCTTTTTGGGAACCTCTACAAGAGACTCCAGCTCGCCAAAGGCGTCTTTCTCCAGACCCATCTTTTCGACGAGCGCTTGCTCCAACAAACCGGCGATTTCTTTCTGATAGGACATCCCTCACCTTCCCCTTCAAATGGACGTAGGCCTCAATCCTGCCGGGGAAAAGGCCTTAAAACTGGTAAATGTACCACAACCCGGCCTCATATTTCTCACATTTTTTCTCGACGCGGTGAGGCGCCAGCCAGAAAGGACGCTCATGTCTTCCAATTTTTGCGAATGGACGCACCCAACTCGCATGGGTTGTCTGTGGCTCCTTGAAGCGCTTCTAAAACCCCAACGAAAAAAGCCCCGGAACGATGTGGGCGTTCCGGGGCGTCAGCAAAAAACGGGCTGTTATTGCTGGTCAGAGAGAGTCTTAAAGTTCTTGCTGTTAAAGGGTTGTTCAGATCCCTATTGGTAGTAGTTCAGGAAGGCGTCGCTAAGCAGGATCCTCAACATCTTGCCTTTGCCCTTGCCCTGACGGCCATTTTCACCGCCACGACCGGGACCCTGTCCAAGACCCTGGCCTTGACCTTGGCCTCTGCCTGCTCCATTTCCAAGAGCCGCTTCGCCTGGTCCTGGGCCATCGCCCTGGCAACCTTCATATCGGTTTGCCTGCACTGTGGCGGCAATAGCTTCTTTTTGAGCGTCGGTTAACAGGTTTTCCAGAGGCAGGGTGGCAAGACCAATGCGCATTTTAATTTCTTTGCCGCCAAGGCGGGCTTCGCTTCGCGCCTCACACAAAGCAGCGTGATCTTCATCGCTGAACACGCCTGTTGCTTCAATATTGGCGCGAATAGAGGCGGCCAGAACGGCCAAATTATCTTCAAAAGCGGTGCGCTGGGCATCGGCATCTGCTTGAATAGCATCAACTTCTGCTTTAACTGCGGTCAAAGTAGCGACCTGATCGGGAGTGAGCGCAGCCGCTTGAGCAACAGCTTGCGCGACCTGGTCCCGCTGCCAGTCTCTAATAAACTGGAGATCTTCGTTTTCAATTCCGCCACGTTGGGCCATTACAAGGCTTGCAGCCATAATCAGTATGATAGTGGTTATCTTTTTCATTGTTTCCTCCTGGGTATTTGGGGATTCTTGGGAGGGCGCCCTTCGTATTCCACATGTAAGGACAAGCCAGGTTGGGTAGGGTTTAATAAAAAAATAAAAAATATCGCAAAAACCCCGCACTCCATAACCTTCCAATGGGAACCGGAGGGCCGTTCGCATGCTCAAAACACCTATAAACAGCATCATACAGTATTAGATCCCAAAACCGAGCTGATGAATGGGCGCCTGAAAACACAGCGGTGACAGGCCATTCAAGCAAAAAAAGATAGAAAGTGAGTTTTTATTTGCGCACTGACAAGGGCTGTCCAAGCGACCGGGTATATTTGTATGTGTAGCGACAACGAGGAGGTCGAAGATGACATTAACCGACTGGATTGACTGGACTCAAGAACAACTCGGCGATCTCAGCCGAAGACTGGTTCAGCAGGGATATCACCCCGATCGGGTATTTTACCTGGAAGAAAACGAGCCCGAATTTAAAGATAGATTCCATGCCTTCATGGGGCGGATAGGCGTGATAATTGACAGCATCTCCGCGAATCCCGAAGGATACCAGCATTTCGACGCCTTTTTAGAAGCCAAGATGGACTTTTTGAAATACGCCAATCACCATCGCGCCCGATTCCTGGGTTTGGAGAGTCCGGACCTGCCAGTTGAGAGCGAGGAGATCGCCGCCTGAGACCGCTCGATCTCCCCAAGCTGCGATTGCTCCCGGGCTGCGCCTTCCTCCTGTTTTTTGCCACCTCAGACAGAAGGTTCAGCCCGGGAGCTCCCAGAGAAGAATACACGTAAAAAGAGGAAAATCCAATACGCCCTTTCTCCTGAAGAGACGGACTCCATATCCCCAACCATCCGCCTACCCAAGGACGGAGACCGTCTTTTCAGAAGAACGCGGCGACAGCCAGGAGGAAGCAAAGCAAATAACAACAGTCACCCGGACGGGCCATGGGTTCCCCATTCCCGCACTCCCTACCCGTGGGTCGTCCGGTTTTTTCAGTTTTCCGGGGGGAAAATGGGGGGCGGGTTTCATCTCAAATCCATCCAAAAACGAGGATGAAACCCGCCCCATTACCATCAGCAAAACCCGGAGCAACCAACACCCCGGACGAGTCTTTCATGGGTAACCCATCCCGCACTCCCTGCCTGTGAGGGGCTCGTCCGGTTTTTTTTCGAATTTCCGGAGAAGTGGAGAGCGGGTTTCATCCCACATTATCCACCTGCCTGCCAGATGAAACCCGCCTCTTCACCCACACTATAAATAAGTTACTTGGAGGAGAGGAAGTCCCCCATTGCACGGAGCCTTAGATGTCGTGCAATGGGGGAACTTTCCGCCCAACCAGTTTCCAGGAGCGAGGAAGCAACCTCCACTCGCAACCTCAATCGGGTTGCTCCTCGCTCTTTTTTCTTTGCCAGCTTGATTGCCGGAAGTACAAATTTACAGCCACCTAAAGCATGAGACCACTAACGAAAGAATGGCTTGCGAATGCCTTCATTTCAGGGATTCCAGTAGGGTTTTTATTTTGCATGCTCGCGTGATACTCCAGACATAAAACCATCATAACCACAAGTTACAACAAGAGAGGCAAGTGCGAAACCTTTTTCTTGACAGAAATTTCGAAACAAATCATAATCTCCCATACTGATCAAGAGGGAAATTAGGGTCAGTTCCGTTAATGGGGAATTTGGAGCCTGAACTCTTTGGACGCCTTGGCTTACATTGTGTCTAAATTGCATTAGCACAGCTCTCCTGAAATGGCGCTAAAT
>JBNKOV010000036.1:0-15462 GCA_050294955.1 Holophagae bacterium | reverse complement strand
GGGCTTACATTGTGGAAAGACGCAAGGTCCGCTTCCGTTTCAGCGGTTACAAGGGTGCGAAGGTCTTCCGCTAAGGACTGGGCGTCCCAATGAATGATCTCATCCAACATCAGAGGCTGGGAATGGGCTTCAAAATACGCCGCAGCGTCGAAATGCTCCAAATCAATTTGAGACTTAATGCCAAACAGATTCAGGGTCTGCAATCGGTAGAGCAGATTCAAGAGGGCCAGAACATGCAATTCGCACTGGTGCTTGGAGGAGCCCAGATCCTGGAGCGCCTTGGGTTGAAGCCCCGAGAGTTGGTTGGCCTTGAGAGCGGGTTGCCCAAGAAGATCAAAAACCTGACGGCTGTAGTCGGTTTCGGTATAGTAGTAGACATTGTCAACAAATTTGGGGCGTTTGGGATGATCTCCAAATACTGCGGTTCGCGCCAGAACAAAGCCCAGCTCGCTGTCGGAAGCGACGCGCATGACCCGGTACAGCGCATCTGCGTTGGAAACGCTGAAAAAGCCATTCTCCCCGCTGCGAATAAAGAAATCACAAACCATGGGGTGGCCTTTTTCCAACCGTATTTCCATGTGGGTGGGGGAGTAGAGGTCGATAAACTCGGGACGGTATACGTGAATGCATTTGCGTTTGAGATCTTCCCGGGGCACCAGATCGTGTCCTGCATCGGAAAGTGCTTGCAGTCTGCCGTGGAGGTTCCCTTTAAGCGGCGGGGCCTGGCGTTGCAAAATTTCATCAATGCCAATTGCGGCGGCTGTAACCAACATCTTGATATTCCGGTTGGAGTATTCTCGGGTCATTTCAGATGCGAACTCTTGTTTGTCCAGGAGTTTCCGGCCCAGAGCGCTATGCGCGAAGCCAAGTCTGATGGTCGAATTGCCTTCCAAATCTTCGTCGTACATGCCGCCCACGCCCGTGGTGTGGGCCACCAATACGTCGGACGCAAGGTTCTCGGCCACATAGCCAAGATCCTCGGGGAACTCTTTCAGATAAGCAATCTTCAGATCGCGCAACGCTTCGGAGCGTTCAATGCCCAGCTCACGAGCGAACCCCTCCAAGCGATTGGAATGGTAGGTGGCCACGCTGGGCAGGGGAATGCCCACAATAACACTGGTGAACTTATTGTCCCGCAAGGAGTCAGAGCAACTCTCCCGCAGACCTTTTAAAAAGGCGGTGAACGGGCCTTCTTCAATGTCGCCGATTGCTTGAGTAAGCGCTTCTTTTCGGGCTTCCACGGTCGTTTCCGGACCCAGTCCCCGGTTGTCCATAAAGGTTTGAGCAGCGGCTTTATTGCCTACCTTGGCCGCGTCATTCAATTCCTTCATGGGAAGCTCTACCGAAAAATTCTCCATGCGAAGCATGACGCCACTGGCCATCCGGTATCCGATGCCCTTGATTTGTTGTGGCTTACAGCCGTGCTCTCGTTCGTGTATATGATAGAGGCGGGTTGTGAAATCACGAATCTCCTTCTTTTTGAGACCCGTTACAATAATCTGCATCTTGGGTGATTCCGGCTTGTAATAATCAATTGCCTCGTCGAAAAAGTCTAATAATCTTAAGGCTGTAGAGCCGCCAACTGCGCCGGTTCCGCCAAAAATAACATGGGTCTGCTGGAAAAAGGAGGGATCCGATGCGGCCTCCATGAGGACCCTTCCGAATCTTAGTTGTTTATGATATCTTGGCATTGTTTCACCCGCCGGTAATAGAATTGCACAGCACCAGAAATCCTAACTCGGATGTGACCAGAAATCAATAAATAAGGGAGCGAGAGTGCATCTATTTTTACGGTTGCAATCCCTGAAAAGCTGAGGTGGCGTAAAAAGATGATCTCTCTTCAGCGTTAATGAAGGACGATGCGCGAGCGGCTGAAATGAAGTCGGGCATGACATGGGCGCAAGGCCTCGAAACGAGAGCTTCGTATTACGCTTTACGGATCGAATGCTTCAAGCAAGCCTGCGCCTTTCAAGCCCGGTGGAACCGTGCCTTTCGGTGTGGCGCTAAGAATGAGATGGTAGACTGAGACCTTTTCTGACGGGTCTCAACCCACTGCCATTTTACGGCTTTTTTCTTTGGTGGAAACCCAGTCTCTGATAAAGTCGCTGGTTTCCTGATAGGCCTGAGATAGTATGGATGAAAGTTCTTTGTCGTCTATTTGAACGGGTGCAGGACCCAGCTTTTCGATTGCAGAAGTTGGAACAGCTTTGCTGAAGGGGTCTAAGGAGGCCAGAACATTGATGTCCTGGTTTCCATACCAATAGCGTTCGTATTCTTCCTCTGAAATCTTTTTGATGGGCAGCGCGTCCAGGTTTTGGCTCTTGGGCTTTCCCTGTTTCCAGTAGGATCGGAGCGATTCCAGAATCTGGGTTTTCAGGCGTCCTCGCCACACAAAGATGAGAAAGGGATCGAGGTCAAAATGCTGAGCCAGGATATAGTAGGTGGCCGCAATATGTTTGCAGGGGTTGGACCAGTCGGGGCAGTCGCAGGCGCTCTCCAGATCCTCCAGATTGGACGGGAACAGGCTGACGTTGGCGCTTTGGAAGACTTCCTCAATGTTTTGGGGCATCTTATCCTGAAGCATTTCAACGGCGTAAATGGCCTTAACTGTTAAATTCTGCATGACCTGTTTCCAGGATGCGTCCGACAGAGGTTCCAATTGAATGGTGATTTTGTAATGGGCTTTTTTGCTGCCCTGGACGGTGGCTGTTACAATTCCACTGGAAATGCTGAGTTTGAGAACCTTTGCCTCTTGGGCGTAGGCTTTGCCGCGCGCCAGGCGGCTGCCCATTTTAAAAGATTCCAAAACCTCGATGAATCGCAGAGACCACCAGGCCTGTTTTGCCTGGGGCGGCATGCCCGTTAATGAAATGATGGGCGTGCTTTTTGCGCGGCTCTTCACAATGGGCTTTTTGGAAACGGGATAACGTTTAAATCCCATGGAATCACACCTCGTTTGCGGAAAGGGTCAAAATATCTCTCAAAGCGTCGGTAGACAATTGGGTTAACCAGGATTCGTCTGAACCGCCGATCACATTTTCCGCCAATTCCTTTTTCTTTTCGATCATCATATCAATACGATCTTCCAGAGTGCCAATGGATATAAGTTTGTGTACTTGCACATTGCGTTCCTGACCAATTCGGTAGGCCCGGTCGGTCGCCTGGTTTTCGACGGCGGGGTTCCACCAACGGTCGAAATGGAAGACATGGGTGGCGGCGGTGAGGTTGAGGCCGGTACCGCCGGTTTTAACAGTGAGAATAAATAATTTAGGTCCGTTGTTGGTTTGGAAGCGATCCACCATGTCCTGGCGTTTTTGCTGTGATATGCCGCCATGCATGAACAAGATTTCAACACCGGGGTAGGATTCTTTAAGGTACTGTTCCAGGAGGGTTCCCATTTGAGTGAATTGGGTGAAGATAAGAGAGCTGTCTCCTTCTTCAATGGCTTCCTCCAGCATTTCCGTTAAGCGCATGAGCTTGCCGGATCTGGCTGAGAGATCGGATTGGTCGGCCAGGAAATGGGTGGGGTGGTTGCAGATTTGCTTCAATTTCATGAGAGTGGTCAGCACCAACTGGTTCCGTTGGATGCCCGCCGCATTCTCAATCTCGTTGAGCTGTTTTTGAACATAGGCCTTATACATGGCGGCCTGTTCTTCTGTAAGATCGCAATAGACCTTCATTTCAATCTTTTCAGGCAGATCCTTGATAATGCGTTTGTCGGTTTTCAATCGTCGCAAAATGAAGGGCTGAGTGAGCTGCCGAAGAATTTTGGACTTGGTCTGATCGTTTTGCCTTTCAATGGGGGTGGCAAACCGGGTTTGGAAGTTTTTAAGCGTCCCCAGGTACCCGGGGTTCAAAAACTCCATAATGGACCAGAGTTCAGAAAGCTTGTTTTCCACCGGGGTGCCCGTGAGGGCGATGCGTCTGGTGGTTTTCAGACTCTGAATCGCCATGGACTGTTGAGCGCCGGGATTCTTGATGTTCTGCGCTTCGTCCAGCGCGACCCGGTGCCAGTTGATGCTCTTGAAAAGCTCCAGATCCCGATTAATCAGGTGATAAGTGCTTATGATCAGATCGTAGGTGTCGTAAACCTTCAAAAAGGTGGACATGTCATGGCGATTGGAGCCGTGATGGATCATAACCCGAAGCTTGGGAGTGAACTTGGCGGCTTCCCTGAACCAGTTGCCTACAACAGACATGGGACAAACCAGCAGGGTTGGTTTGTGATGATAGGAAATGCGGCCCGATTCTCGCTCATGGAGGATGAGCGACAACAATTGAATGGTTTTGCCCAAGCCCATGTCGTCGGCCAGACAGGCCCCGAAACCCAACCGGTCGTTGAAGGACAGCCATGAAAGACCTCGAACCTGGTAGGGACGTAACTCTCCTTCAAGCGTTACGGGTTGTTCAACAGAAGGCAGGGCGTCCTCTTCAGAGGAAAACAGTTGCGCCAAGGTGCCTTCGTAATCGAAAACCACTTCTTCCAAGGACGACTTCAGCTCGCTGTTCTTCATGCCAAGGTGGAGCGCTTCGCCCAGGGTCATCTTTCCGCTTGTGTCCCGGTCTTCAAAGAAGTTGGCCGTTGACCACAGATCTTCAGACTTGATTTCCACCCATTGGCCGTCGATGGGGAGCAGCGCCATCTTGTGCTTGACCAATTTTTGGAAAGCTCTTTCCGTGAGCGCTTTATCGCCAATAGATGCCTTCCAGGAAAAATCGACCATGGAATCGAAGCCCATCATATTCTTGCCTTCGAAGGCGGAGCTGTCGATCTCGATTTTGATCGTCAGTCTCTTGGTCTTTTTCTTCCACCATTGGGGCGCCACAATTCCAAAATCAGCGGATTGAAGGTGGAGTCCCTGTTCGGACAAAAACTCATATACCTCAGTTGTCGTGAGATCTATGTAGTTGGGGTAGGGTTCGTTAAGCGCTTCCTCCAACTTGGGGAAATACTGAAGCGCGCGACCCAGATCCTTGAGGAAAAACTCTGCAAGTGTTTTCCCATCGGAGCTTTGAATGGGGACCAGGTTCTCCCAGATTTCCTGAGCGTATATGTGTTGACTGGGGTCTTTTACGCTTTGGAGTGAAAAAGCCACGCGCCAGACCTTGGCGTCGGGGTCCAGATTCTCCAATTTGGCGTCCCCAATTTCAGGAGGCAGCACCGTAAAGCAGGTGGTCCAAAGCCGAGCCTGGGAGGTCGTGTACTGTTGGAGCCAATTGGTTACAATAGCTACGAAGGCCGCCTGAACATCCCTGGCTGCGCTAAAGGAATTCTGTTTAGAATAGAGGCCCTTGATAAAGGGCGTCGCAAGGGAATCCAGCGGATTCTGCTTCTTGCGCTTCCTGGAGCTGCGCCGTTGAGCAAGAGGTTCGATCACCCTTTGGCCTACAACATTGCGGATCATGTAATCAATGGACGTGTTGAAAAAATCACGAACAATAGACTCACGAGTTCGACGGGTTCCGTCGGCGGACCATTCGTATTCACAGCTAGGCGGCAGCCGGGTTTGCAGGTTCTCCAACTGGTTGGCCAGAATTCGCTCGTTCATCATCCACTTAGACTTGATCTGGTGATCCACCTTTAAGAGGACCGGTTCATAGGTGCCGTGAATCAAGCTGTAAAAAACGAGATTTGAGGCATCCCGCCAGAAGTGGATGGATTCCCCAAAAACCATGGTGCTGCGAGCGCGACGTTTTTTAAGATCCAGACGCGTCAACCATTTAAGCGCGACAGGGGGCGGCATATAGTAGCCAAAGACCCGCCAGGGTAAAAGCACCATCTTCTTCGACGGCCTGTGCGACTTCCCAAAAGCCGAATCCTTAAGCCAGGGCGATGGCAATGGGGCGTCATCTGCGCTGGGCAGAAGCAGATCGGCGTCGGTAATGATGCCCGTTACGCCATTTTCTTCCGCCGGTATTTGCAACGTTTCATTCGCCAGCGTATAGAGCTGACGGGAGTCCAATGTAAATGGATGAGGATCTGCTGCCGACGGGGCGCGACCTCTTGCTTTTCCCTTAATTCCGGGATGAAAGTCGGATATTGGTTCGAATAGCTGATTCTTTCTGCGGAGTCCCGCGTCTTCCAGCCAAACGAACAAACCCGGACCTTCTTTTTTCATAGTGGTCCACAAACCGTGTACGACTTGCATGCTGCTCCGTGGTTTTTTTCCAAAATTTTATGACCGACATATCTGGTAGGCCATAACCAATAGCTGACTGTCAGAGCCGCAGTGATCTCTACTCATTAAAAACCGAACTAGAGAGAATTCAACATGGCGGCTGCAATACCAACACTATTCACAGTCCCTCACCGTCTTTCTATTCTAAAGAATAACGAGTGAACCGCCAAGCAAAAAAACGGAAATCTACAAAAAATATGCGAATTCTCACGTTTTGGGGCGACATAAAAGGATTTATGCCCCCAAAAAGTCGCCTGATCTGGCGCTGGGGCAATGCGATTGAGCATGGAAATTCTTGATGAAATGGCTTTCAGGCGATCTGGGTTTTGTCTAAATTGGGCTTTTTCATACACATCTCGGCCCATTTAACGTTTAATAATAGCATCAACGGCGTCTGGAGCCGGATTCCGTAGGATGGGTTCATGAATTATCAACGCACCTCCTCGCAAACCTTTTTTCAGAGGGCGCAACGGGAAGCCTCTCGTTACGGCGAGGACCCCTTTGTCTTCTTACGGGAGTTGGTGCAAAACAGCAGAGACGCTCAGGCCACCCTGATCGAAATAACGGCTAAAACCCATGATGGCCAGGACATTTTAATCTGCCGTGATAATGGACATGGCATGAGCATGGAAGAATTTGATCGCTACCTGCTCAGGCTATACGCCTCCAGCAAGGAAAGCCGGGGCGACATGGTCGGTTTTTTTGGCGTAGGCTTTTGGTCGATCCTCCTATTTCAGCCCGTCCGCATTATTGTCAGTTCATTTCGGGATGGAAAGGCCAGTGGATTTGAAATTGACTGTATGAATTTCGAGATCCAGGCCTTTGAACCTCAGGAGACAGAACAGGGTTTTCAGATCACCCTCATCCGACCTTCTCAGTCTCCTTCAGATCTGATAGACAAGGTGCGCGAGCGTTTGGTTTTCTACGTAGGACATGTGCGTCCTCTGCGTTCGGGCGGCGCCCTGGATTTATTCTGCAACGGGGAGCGGTTGAACAGAGACTTTCCCTTGCCGGACAAGTTGGGCGAGGCCTTTAGGAATAAGGGGTTTGACGGCGTGATTGGATTTGGGGTCATGCCTTCGGTCAAAATCTACAAAGGCGGCATCCTCATTCGGGACTTAACCAGTCTTGAAGAGGTGATCCCTCGGCGGGAAACAACCACGCCCTATTCGGGCTTTGGGATGTACCCGGTGATTGCCATGAATATAGAGGGGCTCCAGGTTTTGATGGACCGCCAAAAGATTTTTGAGGACCAGATTCTTCATGATGCGGTGACCTGGTGCGAGCGCACTCTTTTCAGATTGCACAAAAAGCTGATTCAAAATCTGTTCCCCATGAACCTGAAAAATAATATCTTAAGCCTGACCCATGGCTTCTCTTCAAAAAAAGTGCTTACGGCGCTTTTGTCTACCATCTTGGTTCTGCTCTTGATCGGCCTGTTCTATTTTTCTCTTTCGTTCGGTTTTCGTCTCAGCGGCGGAAGTCCGTTAGAACCGCTGGCCCCATTGGACCGCGCTTTGGACCGATACAGCGGACCCACTGCCGGCGGTGAAGGGGGCTCCGATCTTAATTGGGATTTTCATTACACTGGACCCGATGTAACGCTCTTTAGAATGGGCACTTTTGATTTCTTCGATTCGGAGCGGGGCTTGTTTCCAGAGCCTCATCTCATCGAGAACCCCTACCCCGACCTGGCGGCCAGAGGCGATCTTATTGAGGTGTCCATGGGGATTTCAAGCAGCGATCCCATGGTCTTGCCTACGCCGCCGGGTTACGTGGCCCTGGCGTCTTCCGTAACGTCTAATGGTCAACCTGTAGATGTTCACGTGAATCAATATGGCGAACCTGTCATAAGCGTGCCTCCAGGAAGGGTGTCCTACTCGGTCCAACCGGGCGAATTATCCTTAGACGCTCATCATATTGAGGGGCATGTTCTCTCATGGCCGGAACCCTGGCTCTCCGCAGTTTCCGATGCGCGACTTCAAGCGCCCCACCTGGCTGCTCGAAGTCTGGCTTTGTTGATTAAGGATCACCTCGTTTATTCTGAGTCTGTTGATTTTGAAGCTGCTACCGGCTCAACCTGGACCGAAAGGGTTTTGAATGCTGGAGGCGGAGATTGTGATGTTTTAAACGGTCTTCTCGTTTTGCTGTTGCAGTCCGCTGGTCATGATGCTTTTCTCAGCGTCGGCTTGATTGGCAGGAACGGTCGAGCCAATCCAGATCTCCACGCATGGGTTCGGTATCGAGATCAGGGCTGGCATCTCATGGATGTGACCGTGTCACATGCTGCGGCCTCCCCAGCTTCTTCAACCGCAGACCAATCGGCCACGATGCTGCCAGGGCGGGTATCGACGCCTGTGCCCGGTCCGCCCCCAAGCACTGACCCAATTCAGCTTGAACCCGCCAATTACTGGCCATATGCAATGTGGCTCGCTCCTTTTCTCGTCTTGGCCTATTTTTTGAGGCGACGGAAACAAAACGCCCATCCTTCCGAGCCGGACTATGTTGGCAGTCTTTTCTTGCATTATTTTAGCCATGGCGCCGTGAAGGATCCCCTAAATCTAATCTTCAGGCCGGTTTTTCCCCTGATTGGGCAGGCTCGACATCTCAGCTTATTTGAAGTGGAGCAATATGCGACAAAGGCCCCTCTTTTGGGCGCTTTCCCTCACTCGCCGCTTCTAACCCACCTGTCCCAGCGCGCGCCTGTCCTTGATCGCTCCAAGCCGATTACAGAAACCCTCGCGCCGCTCCTGCCCGGCGTGATCTGGCTGGAGGATTTTGAAGCCATTTTAAATAACCATCCCCCTTCCGACTTTTTGCGAGAGATTGAAGGGGTGATTCGAGAGCTGGATCCCCATTTTCGGCTTCATGTGGTTCCCGGCGTCGATACCTTCCTGGAAGCAACGCTCCCATTGAAAACGGCGTCACTGGGGAAGCGGCATCTGTTGATAGGGTCGGATCATGACCTGATTCAAGAAAAGCGGGGAAGTTTTGAAACCCATGAAATCATGGTCTTTGACTCCGTTCGACGGCTCCTGGAAGCCATGACCTTTTATCCCCATGTCAAAGATACATTTCTTATTCGAATGTCTAAACGATTGGCAGGGGAGGCGAGCCTTTCATGAACCCTCTCCACTTTTCCATCGATTTGGAAGCCGAAATTCAAAAAATAACGCAAAAGCAGCACCTTAACCGGGTCCATTTCCTCGTGCAGTTGGTCCGCCACGCCCTCACCCACGAACCCAAATGCATTGGGATCTGGTCTGAGAAAACCAGCTTGGAGATCAGTCAGGACGGACGTTCCTTTAATGATGAGGAATGGCCACTGCTCAAGTCTCTCATCAACCAGAGCTTATCTGAACAGGACCATCTGCAAGCGGCGCTCACCACCCTGGAGAGTCGTCATGGCGTGGCAATGCTCAGCCTTTTTATGAATTTTCCACAGGTCCAAATTGAAACGGGCTGTGAGCGCCTGATTGTGGACAACGGGCAGGTTCATCTCAAACAAACCGACAACCCGGTTCTTGGTTACAGAATCCGGATAACCCGGACCTCGGCCAACCCGGTTGAGGAGCTGACCGAACTCCAATTTTATGCATCGGGCTCAAAAGCGCCAATTTACTTCAACGAAAAAATCATTAACAGCCCCATCAACTTCCCCAATCAAATTCTCATTACCCGGTTTAAGAATCAGGCCGGAGAAGGAGCAGTTGGAATTCCTGAAGAAGATGATCTGTGCTCTATTACCTACTATAAAAACGGCGTCCGTCTTGGCATTAAGCGGTTTCTCCCCATCTCGGGCCTGGTCTACCATGGCTATTGGAACTCGGGAGTTAAGGCGTTTGAAGCCGATTATGGTCAGAGCATTGGGGATGGGGATCGGTTCATTCAACATTTTAGTGAAACCCTGTACCGAGAAATTGTCAACCACTTCCCACAATTCAACTTGGAACGCAAGATGCGAATTAAAAAACTGCTTTTGGGGTTGGCCGACAAGCAGTGGTTCTCTCATTACGGCCAGATACCCCTTTTTCATTCAGGCGCCGAGTCTTGCGCCCTTTCCCTCTCGGACCTGATACAACTGGAAAAGCGATACCATGGGCTGCCCTTCCATACCAGATCCGCCAGGCGAGGATCTCCCAGATTTCCAAAACTCCTCCCCGAAGACATCTTCTTTTTACGAAATAGCCGGAAGCTTCAACTTAAACAGCTCCAACAGTCAGCGGGCAGCCCCATTTTCAAATCCAAGTCACCGGCTTCACGCCGTGTCCCCGCCGAGAATTTAGAGCCATCTCAAATTCGACTGCTCAGGGCATTGAATTTTTTGGACCCCTATTGCATTTTCAACTACACCAGGAAGAAGAGCGAAGCGTTCACTGATCATAAAGGCGCCGGTCAGGTCTATCTGCAAATAGATCATCCTCTGGTTGTTCAAGCTTTGCGCCAATTTCGCGAGCGTCCAGAATCGGTATCAGTCATCAAATATCAATTACTGGGGTTGCTTTAGTCGTTATGAGATTCTTTCGCGGTAGTAAATATGCGGCTGAGAAAATTTATGAAAAATGGTCGGGCTATGTTCGCGTGCGTATCTTCCGGCTTTACGGAAAGTGTAGGCTCTGTTATGCTCTTTTTAGCTCCACTCGAGTTGCCGTTCGGGCTCACTCCAATCTGCGTCATCTCCCACACTGGAATGGGGTCGCCCGGTCCTATATTGAGGGCAACATAACAAATGGATTCGGAGAAGCCCATGCAGGTTGAAATTCCCGGTTTCAGGCTTATTGAAAAAATTTATCAATCCAGCAAAAGCCTGGTTTTTAGAGCTGTTCGAGAAGAAGGCGGGGATCCGGTAATTATCAAAACCCTAAATGAGGAATACCCTACGCCCCAATCAGTGTCTCTTTTTCAAAAAGAGTTTGAGCTTACAAAAAGGCTTGAAATAAAGGGGGTTGTGAAGGCGTTGGAGCTGAAGCGAGTAGGCAATACACTTGGCATTGTGTTGGACGATGTTGGGGGCAGCAGTCTGGCTCTGGGGTTGTCCTACCCTGTTTCTCTGGATCTTTTCTTCAAGATTGCCATAGAGGTCACCCGCATTCTGGGCGCCATTCATGAGGCGCATATAATTCATAAGGATATCAATCCCAGTAATATCGTATGGGATTCGGTTTCAGAGACTGTGAACATCATCGATTTTGGCATTTCCACGGAGCTTCTTGAGGAGACCTACGAGGTTGCCGATAGTTTGCGCGGTTCGCCTCCCTACATTTCTCCGGAGCAGACTGGGCGCATGAATCGTTCGGTGGATTACCGCACGGATTATTACTCACTGGGCGTCTCGTTTTATGAGCTGTTAACGGGCGAGTTGCCCTTTCACGCCGAGGACACCATGGGCTGGATCCACGCTCATATCAGTCGCATGCCCACCAGTCCTAAAACCCTTGCGCCAGAGCTGCCTGAGTCTCTATCCGAGATGATTTTGAAGCTCATGTCCAAAAATGCAGAGGATCGCTATCAGAGTTCTCGCGGCCTCATTTTGGATTTGGAGAAATGTCGCCAGCAATGGCGAGAAGACGAGGATGACTACGTTTTTGAGCTGGGCGAATGGGACATTTCCGAATCTTTCCAGATGCCGCAGAAGCTCTACGGCCGAGATGAAGAGATTACTACCTTGATGAATGCGTTCGATGATGTCGCTCAAGGGCACACGGCGATGATGCTGGTGGCCGGTTACGCGGGCGTGGGCAAGTCGGCCTTGATCATGGAGGTCCACAAGCCGATTGTCTCAAGACATGGTTATTTTATTGAGGGTAAATTTGATCAGTTCCACCAAAATCAGCCCTACAGCGCAGTTGCTCAGGCGTTTCGCTGTCTTATTCGTCAAATCCTCTCTGATCCACCGGATATTTTGGGTCATTGGCGTTCGGAACTGCTCCTGGCTTTTGGTCCTAACGGTCAGATTTTAATAGATATCATTCCTGAGCTTGAGCGCATTATTGGGCCGCAGCCCCCGCCTCAGCCTATCAATCCGGCTGAGGGCGCGAATCGGTTCTTATTGCTCTTTCGCAAGTTGGTCCGGGTCTTTGCCCATGTGGACCATCCCCTGGTTGTGTTTCTGGATGATCTTCAATGGTCGGATGCGGCCTCTTTAACGCTGATTGAAGCTATTATTACCGATCGGGAGATATCCTCTCTTTTTCTCATTGGCGCCTACCGCAATAACGAGGTGGGCGCCGGCCATATATTAATGCTTAGTCTAGATGAGATTCAAAAGAACAAGCCCATCTACAGGTTATTTCTGAAACCCTTGGAATTGGAGGCGGTTAACGAAGCGATTTCAGAAACCCTTCACTGCACCATGGAACGGTCTCAAGCTCTGGCTGAAACGGTCTTTGAGAAAACAGAGGGCAATCCCTTTTTTGTGAGAGAGGTCTTGAAGAACATGCACCGAGAAGGCATGTTGCGGTTTCTGCATGACGAGGGACGCTGGAGTTGGGAACCTTCGGATATTGAGTCGCTTGCCGCGTCTGAGAACGTGGTTCGGTTCATGATAAACCGCCTGCGAAAAATGCCTCAGGACACAATCGACGCTCTCAGGTTGGCGGCCTGCATTGGCAATAAATTCGACTTAAAAACCCTGTCCGTGATTCTTGAGAGCACGCCCTTCAACGCCGCGTCCAGCCTATGGGATGCAGTGCAGCAGGGCATTGTCACGCCTCTGGACGATGGGTTCCGGCTCTTTCATCAATATAGGGACAGCGATAACTCTCTCGATTTTGACGCCAGCTACAAGTTTCAACACGATCAGGTGCAAAAGGCGGCCTATGCCTTAACCGAGGAGCCTAAACGCAAGGAGACCCACCTCCAGATTGGGCGTCTCATGCTGCGCCGTTATCGCAGATCCCAGTCCATGAGCGGCGATGGCGTGTTTATGGATATTGTCCATCACTTGAATCAGGGCTTTGATCTGATTACGGAGGCGGCGGAGCGGGAAGAACTGGCCCAGTTCAACTTAAAGGCTGGATCCATGGCCATGGCTACCTCTGCCTATCAACCCGCGCTTGGCTATTTCTCCAGCGGTATTTTGCTCCTACCCGCTGATGCCTGGCAAAACCATTATGTGCTTGCCTACAATCTCTATAAGTCTTGCGCCTGGTGCGCTTATCTCTGTAAGGAGTTCAACCGAGCGGAAGAACTCAGCAAAACGGTTATGCAATATGCCCGGTCCAATCCTGAAAAGGCGGAGATCCACCGGATTCACCTTCTTCAATACGCGGTGTTGGGCAAGTTCGACGACGCCATCAAGGCTGGTTTGGACGGGCTTAACCTGCTTGATGTGAACCTTGCAAATCGGCCCGGCGTTGTAGCGGTCCTCAAAGAGAATTTGCTCACCAAATGGTCTTTAAACCGCAAGGATATTCAGGAGTTGGAAAATCTTCCGCCCATGATCGATTCCAACACCCTGATCGCCATGCGCATTCTGGTTGAGTTGATTCCTCCTTCCTATCTCACGGGCAATGAAAAGCTCATGGCGCTCGTGGTCTTGAAGATGGTGAATCTTTCGCTTAAATTCGGCAATGCGCCTGAATCCGCAACGGGTTTTGTGAGTTACGGCGCTGTGGTGGGCGGGCTGTTGGGAGATCTTGAAACGGCCTATAAGTTTGGCCAGTTGGGTTTAAAGCTGGAGGAACATTTCAGGTCTCTGGAATCCCGATGTCGCACCTATTTCCTCTATGGCCTTTTCATTCACAGCTGGAATGAGCCCTGGAAAACCCTGGCCCCCATTTTCAAAGAGGCTATGGAAGCGGGTTACCAGGCTGGCAATTTGATGTATACAGGTTACGCCAGCCTTCAATTAAGCCTGTGGGATCCCGAGCAGAGCCTGAAAACGGCTATTGAAATAGGCTCCAAGTACCTGCCCGCCGTAAAGAACATGCGGAATCAGGAGGCATGGTACCTGGCCAAAATCTCCCATCAGTTTCATCTTAATCTGAGGGGTCTTACCAATGAGCTGTATTCCCTTAACGACGCGTCCTTCGATGAGGCGCAATGTCTGGTGATGATGTCCCGTAGCCGGTTCCTCACCGGTATGGCGCTTTTCCATATTGTGAAAATGCAGATTTTCTATTACCAGGATAAGTTCAATGCGGCTTTAAACCAGATGCAGGAAGCGAAAAAGGTGGACGCGGCACTGTTTGGCCAGCCCAGGTCCGTGGAATTATGTCTCTTTTCGTTTCTTTGTATGAGTGCAACCTATCTTCAACAGAATCAGCGAGGCAAGGCGTCGGTTCTAAAAAAGCTGAGGAAGGAGCTTCGTAAAATGAAAAAATGGGCAAATTATTGCCCAGACAATTTTCGCCATCACCAGTATCTGATGGAAGCGGAGCTGCGAGGCATTACCGACAAACCGGTTAGGCGATTTTTCGATAAGGCGATTGACGCCGCATCCAGCAACGGCTTCCTCCGGTTTGAAGCGCTGGCCAATGAGCTGGCAGCTCGTTATTATTACCGTCGCGGTCAGGAAAAAATTGGGGCGGTTTATTTGAGAGAGGCCCATTACCTCTACTCTCGTTGGGGCGCGGTTGCCAAGATTGGTGATTTGGAGCAAAGATACCCCTGGCTGCTTGAGCGCCAGGAAGTGGTTGAGAAGGATAAAGACTCAACCGACACTACCATTACCACCCATCATTCTCTTACCAACGGTAAAAGCTCCAGTCTGGATTTCTCCGCAGTTACCAAAGCAGCTCAAACCCTTACAGACGAGGTTGTTCTGGAGAAGCTACTGGTGAAACTCATGGACATTGTTCGCGAAAATGCCGGGGCGGAACAGGCCATTCTCCTTTTGCGCGACACCAATACCCTTGAGCTGCTGGTGCAGGCTGAGAGCATTGATGATCAGGATGTGCGCATTATGCAGTCCCAGCCGGTGAAGGACCATAGCGGGGTCTGCCCGGGCGTTGTGCAGTTTGTGGTGCGCACCCGGGAACCTGTGGTTCTCGACGACGCTGCTCAACATGGCGACTTCACCATGGATCCCTATATCCTGGCCAAAAAGCCGAAATCGCTTTTGGCCATGCCCATAAACAAGAGCGGAAAATTGATTGGCATTCTGTATATGGAAAACAATCTGGCGACCAATGTGTTCACTGCGGATCGCCTTGAGGTGTTAAATATCATTGCTGTGAAAGCGGCGGTTTCCATAGAGAATGCTCAGCTCTATCATCAATTGGAACAACGTGTTATGGAACGAACGGCCCAACCTGAAGCGGCCCAACGTGAGCTGATCGAA